>JAOPZW010000456.1 GCA_025963905.1 Solirubrobacterales bacterium
GAGAAGCGCTTCCAGAACTTCGACCTCGCCGGGGCCTACGCCGCCTCGGCGCTGCTGGCGGTCATCGCCCTCGGCACGCTGCTGGCGATGACGCTGCTCAAGCCGCGAAAGGAGTCCTCGTGATCACGGTGCAAGGGGTGACGAAGCGCTACGGCGCGTTCCGGGCCCTCGACGACGTCTCGCTGACGATCCCCGACGGGTCGCTCACCGCGCTTCTGGGGCCGTCGGGCTCCGGCAAGTCCACGCTCCTGCGCACGATCGCCGGCCTCGAGGCGCCCGACGCCGGGACGGTCACCATCGCCGGCGCCGACGCGACCCGGCTGCCGCCCCAGGAGCGCGGGATCGGCTTCGTCTTCCAGCACTACGCGGCCTTCAAGCACATGTCCGTGCGCGACAACGTCGCCTTCGGCCTCAGCATCCGCCATCGCCCGAAGGCCGAGATTCGCGAGCGGGTCGGCGAGCTGCTGCGGGTCGTCGGTCTCGACGGCTACCAGGACCGCTATCCCGGCCAGCTCTCCGGCGGCCAGCGCCAGCGGATGGCGCTGGCCCGCGCGCTGGCGGTCGAGCCCACGGTGCTGCTGCTCGACGAGCCCTTCGGCGCCCTGGACGCCAAGGTCCGCGCGGAGCTGCGCGCCTGGCTGCGGCGGCTGCACGACGAGGTCCACGTGACGACGGTCCTCGTCACCCACGACCAGGAGGAGGCGATGGACGTCGCCGACCGCATCGCCGTGCTCAACGGCGGGCGCGTCGAGCAGGACGGCCGGCCGCGCGAGCTCTACGAGGATCCGGCGAGCGAGTTCGTGATGGGCTTCCTCGGGCCGGTCACGCGGCTGGGCGGACGGCTCGTCCGGCCGCACGACGTCGCGCTGTCAGGCGCACCGGTGGACGGTGCGGCGGAGACGATGGTCACCCGCGTCGTCCACCTCGGCTTCGAGGTGCGCGCCGAGCTCGTCGGCCGCGACGGCGAGCCGCTCGAGGTGCAGCTCACGCGCAGTGAGGCCGACGAGCTCGAGCTCGCCCGCGGCGACATCGTCTGGGCGCGCTGGGCGCCGGGCGGCGTCTCGCGCGCCGCCGCGCTCGAAGCGGCCTGAGCGGCCTGCGCCGCGTTCCGGAAGGACGAGAGCCGGTGAGGGGGCGTGACGCGTGCCTGGGCGCAAGATGCACGCATATCGTGCATGTGGCGCCCAGACCGTATTTCGCGACCGTTCCGCCCTCCGGGGCGGGGGGCCGCCGCCCTGACCCGCCGAACATGTTCCGCCGCCGCCTATCGACGCCCTGGGCGCGAGATGCAACGCATATCGTGCAGTTCGCGCCCAGTTGGGCTGTCCGCGGCGCGGACGGTCTCGGGCGGGTGAAAATCGGGGATCCGCGGCCGGCGCGCTGACGGACGTGGCTGCCCTGCGTCGCGGCCCTACCGCGTGACCCAGGCGTCGGGGTCGGCGGCGAGGGACCCGATGGCCGCCGGCAGGCGACCGGCGGCGAGGTCCGCGAGCGTCACGTGCTCGACGACCGCCCGCAGGTTCGCGCGCACCGCGATCCACACCTGGGCGAGCGGCTCGGCGGCGCCCGAGTAGGTCACGTGCTCGGGGCGCTCGCCGCGTACCGAAGCCAGTGGCCCGTCGACCGCGCGGATGACGTCGGCCACCGTGACCTCGGCAGCCGGGAGGGCAAGCGTGTAGCCGCCGTCGGCTCCACGCTGGCTGCGGACGATGCCGGCGTTGCGCAGATCGCCGAGGATGTTCTCGAGGAAGCGCAGCGGAATGTCCTGGGCCTGAGCGATCGCGTCGCCCTTGACCATGCCGTCGCCGGCCGCGAGCTCCGCCGCCGCCCGCACCGCGTAATCGGCCTTGGCGGAGATGCGCATCCCCGGATTCTCCCTGAACCCGGACCCGCACGACGCTGCGGGTCAGCCCGCGGCGTTGGGGTTCCCCGTCGCCCGGCCCGGGTCGCCCTCCTCGGGATGCGACGTGTCCGGCGCGTCGGCGCCCCCGGTCCCGCTCTCCGGAGCGGGCGCGCCGGGATCGTCGCCCCCGGAGCCGGGCACCTGGCCCTCGGGGTTCTCCTCGGGCTGCTGGTCGCTCACGCCCTTCTTGCGCGGGTCCTCGCTGAAGTCCGGCTCGTCGCGCTCGTGCTCGTCCATCGTGCCTCTCCGATCAGAACAGGCTGGTCAACGACGACCCCACCTTGACGGCCAGGTCGAACAGGGGCGAGGGGACAATGCCGAAGAACAGCGTCGCCACGCCGAAGACGGCGGCGACCGCGTACACCTCAATCCCGGCGCCGGGCGCCGGGGCGTCGAGGTCCCCGCCTGCCAGCGCGGGCCGGCCGGTCACCGTGCTCACCGGGGCCTCGGGGGCCTCCAGCATCCACATCGCCGCCACCACTCGAAGGTAATAGGCCAGCGACAGCATCGACCCGATCACGATGACGATGCCGAGCCAGGCATAGTTGCCGTCGATGGCCGCTTCGATGACGTAGAACTTGCCGATGAACCCGGCGGTGGCCGGGATGCCGGCCAGCGAGAGCATCGCGACGGTCATGACCGCGGCTGGCAGCGGCGCGGTGGTGCCGAGACCGGCGAACGCCGCGATGTCGTCGCCCAGGGGCGTCTGGCGCTCGCGGATGATGATCACCGCGAACGCCGCGATGTTCATGAACAGGTACACGGCCAGGTAGAAGACGGTCGCCTGCAGGCCGAGCTTCGTCGCCACGACGACGCCGGCGAGGAGGTAGCCCGCCTGGGCCACCGAGGACCACGCCATCAGCCGCTTCAACGAGGTCTGGCCGAGCGCGCCGACGTTGCCCACCACGATCGTGATCGCCGCCAGCGCGGCCAGCGCAGGTCCCCAGTCGGCCTGCGCGTTGAGCAGCGCGCCGTCGAACAGGCGCAGGAAGGCGCCGAACGCCGCGGCCTTGGTCGCGACGGCCATGAACGCCGTGATCGGCGTCGGCGCGCCCTCGTAGACGTCGGGGGTCCACTGGTGGAACGGCGCGATCGAGGCCTTGAACCCCAGCCCCACGACCGACAGTGCGATGCCGGTGAGCAGCAGCGGGTCGGAAACGAGCGAGCTCGAGTTCAGCGCCCTGTCGATCCCCGCGAAGTCCGTCGAGCCGGTCGCGCCGTAGAGGAACGCCAGGCCGTACACGAACGTCGCCGAGCCGACCGAGCCGATGATGAGGTACTTGAGGCCGGACTCCAGCGACGTCTCGCGGCGCATCTCCGTCGCGCACAGCACGTACAGCGGGATCGACAGCAGCTCGAGGCCGGCGAACAGCGTCACGAGGTTCTGTGCCGCGACCAGGACGAGCATCCCGGCCGCCGAGGTGAGCAGCAGCGCGTAGTACTCGCCGTGGGCGGCCTCCCGCGGCGCGACCGCGCGCCAGGACAGCAGGACCGCCGCCGCGCCGGTGGCGCAGATGATCCACATCAGCGCGATCGCCAACTGGTCCAGGCGCAGCGCGCCCGAGATCAGCGAGATCTGCTCGCCCCACTGCCAGATCCCGAGCCCGGCGGCGGTCGCGAACGTCGCCAGCGCCAGGAGCGGCACGATGACCTCGCGGACGAAGCGCGGGCGCAGCAGGCCGACGAGCAGCACGATCACCGCGCCGCCGAGCAGCGCGACGAGCGGGGAGAGCCCGGCCCAGTCGATGATGGGAGCCTTGGGCGTCATGGGGTCGCGGCGATCTGGGGTTGGGCGGCGGCCTGCGCCGCCGGCTGGATGGAGCGGGTGATCGTCGCCTCGCCCTTGTGCAGCGCCAGCTGGGGGTACAGGGCGAACGCGAGGATCACCGCGACGAGCGGCACCAGCACCAGCCCGTCGGAGACCGTGATGTCACGCGAGACGACGTTGGGGCCTACGCGGTTGTGCATCGAGCGGATGAACAGGCGCAGCGTGTAGACGCTGGCCAGCACCACGCCGGTGAAGGCCACGATGCTGATGACGATCTTGGCGTTGAAGACGCCCAGCAGGATCAGGAACTCGCCGACGAAGTTCGACGAGCCGGGCATCGCCAGGTTGGCCAGGGCCACGATGAGGAACAGCGCGGCTAGCACCGGGGCGCGGGCGGCGATGCCGCCCATGTCGCGCAGGTCCTCGCTGCCGCCGGCGCGGGCCGCCAGCAGCGCGCAGATGAAGAAGGCCGGCGCGACGACGAGCCCGTGGTTGACGGCCTGGATGACGGCGCCCTGGGCGCCCTCGGGACGCAGCGCGAAGATGCCCAGCGTGATGAAGCCCAGCTGGGCCATCGACGAGTAGCCCAGGATCAGGCGCGTGTTCGTCGTCGTGAACGCCAGCACCGACCCGTACAGGATCGTCGCCAGCGCGATCAGCAACAGCAGCTCCTGGTAGTGCGCCGCGGCCTGGGGGAACAGCGGCAGAGCGATGCGCAGGAACCCGTAGGCGGCGACCTTGCTCAGGACGCCGGAGAAGACCGCGAGCACCGGCATCGGCATGGCGCGGTAGCCGTCGGGCATCCAGCCGTGGAGCGGGAAGGCCGGCATCTTGACCAGAAAGGCGGCCGCGAAGCACAGGAAGATCCACTCCTGCGAGCCGGTGCCCAGCGTGCGGTGGGCGAGCTCGCTGAGCACGAACGTCGTCCCCTGGCCCGGGGCGAGCACCGCCGTGGCGATCGCGGCGGTGAGCATCAGCAGCGAGCCGACGAGCGTGTAGATCACGAGCTTCAGCACGGCCGGGACGCGCCCGGGGCCGCCCCAGCTTCCCGTCAGGAAGAAGAACGGGATCAGCATCAGGTCGAAGAAGACGACGAACAGCGCCAGGTCCTGGGCCAGGAGCGCGCCGAGGACCGCCGTCTCCGCCAGGCCGAGCCAGAAGAAGAACTGCCCGGGGCGCTCGACGCGATCGAGGCCCGACCACAGCACCGAGGCGGCGAACAGGAGCGTCGTGAGCACGAGCAGGAAGAGGTTCAGCCCGTCGACGCCGAGCTTGTAGTGGATGCCCAGCTGGGCGATCCACGTCTGGTCGGTGACGTACTGGAGGCCCTTGGCGGACGTGTCGAAGTCGGCGATCAGCGCGATCGAGAAGGCGAGCGCGAGGAGCGCGCCGGCCAGCGTCACCCAGCGCGCGGCGCGTCCGGCGAACAGCCCGAGCAGCCCGGCGGCGGCGGGCAGCCACAGGAGGATGGAGAGGTGCAGGGTCACCGGGTCACGCCGCCTGCAGGAGGAAGTAGAAGCCCACGCCGACGAGGCCCAGCATCAGCAGCGCCGCATAGGCGCGCAGGAAGCCGTTCTGGGCGGCGCGCACGGCCGCCGACGTCGCCTTGACGAGCCCGGTCGTCCCGCCGACGAGCGCGCCGTTGACGAACACGCGCTCGAACGTCTGCTGGCCGAAGCGCCCGATCCACATGAACGGGCGCACGACGAGGATCTCGTTGAGCTCGTCGAAGTACCACTTGTTGACGAACAGGCGATGCAGGAAGGCGAAGCGCTGCTGCAGGCGTGCGCTGGTCCCCGGGCGCCTGACCCACACGACGTAGGCGATCGCGATGCCCAGCAGGCCGAGCACCGCGCCGAGCACGAGCCCGGCGGTGACGAGCCCCGGATCGCTCGGCGACTGGTTGAAGCGCGAGTCCGCGAAGGTGGGCTCGAGGAAGTGGTCCAGCGCGTTCGTCACGCCGGGGACCTGCAGGAAGCCACCGACGCTGGCCAGCACCGCCAGGATGCCCATCGCGACCTTCATGCTCGGCTCGCGCTCGGCGATGTGGTGCTCGGGACCGGGGAAGCCGACGTCGGTGTCCTCCTCCTCGCCGGTGGCGGGGTTGCGGTGGACCTCGGCGTGGTGCAGGTGCCCGGCCTCCAGCTCGGCCGCCTCCGGGCACGGCGGCCCGTAGAAGGCGCGGAAGATCATCCGCCAGGTGTAGACCGCCGTCAGCAGGGCGCCGACGTAGCCGGCGGCGTACAGGATCCAGTGCCAGCCGCCCTGGTGGCCGACGATGAAGAGGATCTCGTCCTTGGAGAAGAACCCCGAGAAGGGGGGCACGCCGGCCAGCGAGAGGCCGCCGACCACGAAGCACCCGAACGTGAAGGGCATCGCGCGCTTGAAGCCCGACATGCGGTCCAGCGACTGCTCGCCCGCCATCGCGCCGATGAGGGAGCCGGCCGCCATGAACAGGAGCGCCTTGAAGAAGGCGTGGGTCATGAGGTGGAACAGCCCCGCGACGTAGGCGCCCGCGCTGACGGCCATGACCATGTAGCCGATCTGGGACATCGTCGAGTACGCGATGACGCGCTTGAGGTCGGTGACCACCAGGCCGATCGTCCCGGCGATCAGCAGCGTCAGGCAGCCGACGATCGCCCCGACGTCGGCGGCGGCCGGCGCGTGCTCGAACAGCGGGTGCATGCGCGCGATGAGGTAGACGCCGGCGGTGACCATCGTCGCCGCGTGGATGAGCGCGGAGACCGGCGTCGGGCCCTCCATGGCGTCGGGGAGCCACGTGTGCAGCGGGACCTGCGCGGACTTCGCGAAGGCGCCGACGAGCAGCAGGATCAGCCCGGCGGTCAGCGCGCCCTGGTGGGAGGCGAAGTCGCGGCCGACGCCGTGGAACGTGCCCAGGAAGTCCAGCGTCCCGGAATGGCGGAAGATGAAGAACGTCCCGAGCACGAGGCCGGCGTCGCCGACCACGTTGACGACGAACGCCTTGATGCCCGCGCGGGTGGCCGTCGTGCGCCGGTACCAGAACGAGATCAACAGGTACGAGGCGGCGCCGACGAACGCCCAGCCCACGATGAGCAGGAAAAAGTTGCCCGCCAGGACGAGCAGCAGCATCGAGAAGACGAAGAAGTTGAGGTAGGCGAAGAACCGCGTGTATCCGCGGTCGCCGCCCATGTAGGCCACCGAGTACAGGTGGATGAGCATCGAGACGCCGGTGACCACCAGGATCATCAGCACCGACAGCGGGTCCACGAGGATCGACAGCCTGGCGTCGACACCGGTGGTCTGCTTGATGCTCGCGTAGTCCCACAGCGACGAGACGAGCTGGCGCTGCTCGGGGCCGCGCGACTGCAGCGCGAAGAACGCGACCACGGCGAACGCGAACGCCGCGGCGATCGCCAGCGTGCCGATCCAGCCGGGGGCCCGCCCGCGCAGCACGCGGAAGCCGAGGGCGTTGACGACGGTGCCGGCCAGCGGGCACGCGAGCACGAGCCAGGCGGCGGTGGTGGCGCTCATCCCTGCAGCTCCCGCAGCTCGTCGACGTCGATCGGCAGGCGCCGGCGGTAGAGCGCGACGACCACGCCCAGGCCGATGCAGACCTCGCAGGCGGCGACGACCATCACGACGATCGCGAAGATCTGCCCCTCGCCGTTGCCGTGCATCCGCGCGAAGGCGATCAGCGCCACGTTGGCCGCGTTGAGCATGAGCTCGAGGCACAGCAGGATCACGAGCGGGTTGCGCCGCGTGAGCACGCCGGCCGCGCCGATCGAGAAGATCAGCGTCGAGACGGCCAGGTACCAGCCGATGTTCACCAGCCGCCCCTTTCGCCGATCGTCGACGACACGGAGCCGGAGGACTCGGCGTCCACGCCGCCCGGGATGTCGCCGGCGGCCTCGGCCATGCTGCCGACGCCGAGCGGCGCCGGGCCGCGCGCGAACTCCAGGGCGCTCATGCGCCGCTCGTCGCCGGCCTCGCCGACGCCGCCGCGCCGGCGCGCCAGGACCACCGCGCCGACCGCCGCGATGAGCAGCAGGAACGACGCGAGCTCGAAGGGCAGCAGGAACTTCGTCAGCAGCAGCTCGCCGATCTGCGCGGGGGACCCGAAGCCGGGGCGATAGGGCGCGCCCTCGGAGTCGATGGCCTTCAGGCCCGAGCCGAGCGTGGCCACCATCAGCTCGGCGAAGAGCCCGAGCGTGCACAGCCCGGCGATCATGCGCTGGCCGCGGCCGACCGGCGGGCGCAGCGCCGGCTGCTCGCCGCCGCCGATGTAGGCCACGACGAAGACGTACAGCACCATGACGGCGCCCGCGTAGACGATCACCTGGGCCGCCGCGACGAACTCCGCGCGCAACAGCAGGAACAGCGCCGCGAGCGACAGCAGGTGGGATACGAGCGCGAGCACGCAGTAGAACGGATTGCGCAGGGTCACCACGCCGACCGCGCCCGCGATCGCGCCGATGCCCGCGATGAAGAAGAACAGCTCAGCCATCGGAACGCCTGAAACCTATTCGCCCTCGGCCCGCAGAGGCGCGCGGTCGAACGGCTCCGCCAGCAGCATCTCCTTCGTGAAGATGAGGTCCGAGCGGTTGTAGTCCGACATCTCGTAGTCGTTGCCCATCGTGATGGCGTCGAACGGGCACGCGACCTCGCAGTAGCCGCAGAAGATGCAGCGCGAGAGGTTGATCTCGTACACCGCCGCGTAGCGCTCGCCGGCGCTGACCCGCAACTCGGGCGTGTTCTCGGCGGCGACGACGCGGATGCAGTCGGCGGGGCACGCCGCCGCGCACAGCGAGCAGCCCACGCACTTCTCGAGGCCGGTGTCCTCGAAGCGGTGCAGGCGGTGGCGGCCGCGGAAGCGCGGGTACACCGGCACCTTCTCCTCGGGGTACTGGATCGTGATGGGGCCCTCGAGGACGCGCGCGAACGTCGTCTTGAGGCCGCGCAGCGTCTCGCCGAAGGCGCGGTAGGCGCCGCCGGCGCCGCCGGGGCGGGGGCCGCGCTGGACGGAGATGACGTCGTCGCCAGGGTTCCAGGGCATGGGAGGGCTCAGTGGGTCACCACGACGAGGATCGCCGTGACGAGCGCGTTGAGGGTGGCCAGGGGCAGCAGGATCTTCCAGCCGAGGCTCATGAGCTGGTCGTAGCGCAGGCGCGGCAGCGTGGCGCGCACCCAGATGAAGAAGAGCACGAAGATCGACATCTTGGCCAGCACGACGAACGGGTCCACCCACGTCGGGGGGTCGATGCCGAACGGCAGCAGCCAGCCGCCGAGGAAGACGGTGGTGACCACGCCGGAGACGACGAGGACGTTGAGGTACTCGGCGAAGAAGTACGACGCGAAGCGCCCGCCGCCGTACTCGGTGTTGTAGCCGCCGACCAGCTCGGCGTCGGCCTCGACGAGGTCGAACGGCGCGCGGTTGGTCTCGGCGAAGCTCGCGACGAGGAAGACGATGAACCCGACGGCCTGGGGCACGATGTACCACATGCCCTGCTGGGCCTCGACGATCCCCGTGAGCGACAGCGTGCCGGCCGTCATGACGACGCCGATGAGCGCGAGCCCCTGGGAGACCTCGTAGGAGATGAGCTGGGCGGCGGCGCGCATCGCGCCCAGGAAGGAGTACTTCGAGCCCGAGGCCCAGCCGCCGAGCATGATCCCGTAGAACGCGACGGCGCCGAAGGCGAACAGGTACAGCGGCCCGATGGAGACGTCGACGCCGTAGAGGCCCACCCGCGTCCCGAAGATGTCGACGGTGTTGCCGAACGGGATGATGGCGAAGGCGGCGACCGCGGTGATGATCGAGACGATCGGCGCCAGCGCGAACAGCCAGCCGATCGAGGTGCGCGGGCGGAACTGCTCCTTGGTCAGGAGCTTGAGGATGTCCGCCAGCGGCTGGATCGCGCCGAAGGGGCCGACGCGATTGGGCCCGTAGCGCTGCTGGAAGCGCCCGAGGAGCTTGCGCTCGGCCAGCAGCACGATCGGGACGAGCTGCAGGCCGACGGCGAAGATGACGATGCCCTTGAGGATCTGGATCCACCAGGGCTCGAAGTAGCGGACGTCGGCGAGGACGGTGGGGACGGTGGAGAGCATCAGGCCTTGCGCACCTCGACGAGCGGGCCCTCGAGCAGCGAGGCGGAGTCCTCGGGGATCGCCGTCTCGAGGAAGACGGTTCCCTCGGGCGCGCCGTCGCGCAGCGCGACGATCGCGCTGACGCTGTGGCCGTCGCTGCCGACGGTCACGCGATCGCCGGGGAAGAGCTTCAGGCGCTGGGCGTCGGCGGGCGACAGCTCGGCGCGCTGGCGCGGGTGCAGGAACTTGAGCGCGGGGGAGACCTCGACCTCGGGCGCGGCCCAGATCGAGCGGAACGTGCCCAGGCGCAGCCGGCCGTTGGGCGCCGGGGCGGGCGCGGGCGGCTCGAGCTCGAAGGGGCCCGCGGTGGCGGGTGCGGGGAACGCGCTCGCGGCCTCGCGGGCGGGCCAGCGCAGGCCCTTGCCACCAAGCTCGTCGAGCGTGATCCCGGCGTAGAACGGCACGGCCGCGACGAGCTGGTCGGTGGCCATCGGCCCCGTGTGCACGCCGAGGTCGCGGCCGAGGCGCCGCGCCAGCTCGGCCAGCACCTGCCACTCGGCGCGCGTCTCTCCCTGATGGCCGATGGCCGGGCGCAGGCGCTGGAGGCGCCCGTCGGGATGCGTGACCGTTCCCTCCTTCTCGGCGTAGGACTCGGCCGGGAAGACGACGTCGGCGTGCGCGCGGATGCCCTCGGTGAGGAACGCCGCGTGGGCCACGACGAGCGACGCCCGGTCCAGGGCCGCCTCCCACGCGCCGCGGTTGGGGAGGTCGCGCAGCGGATCGGTGTGCAGCAGGTACAAAGCGACCAGGTCTCCCGCGGCAACGGCGGCGGCGATGCCCGCGGCGTCCCGGCCGGCCTCCTCGACCTCGGACAGCCCGGGCCCCGCATTCGGCAGCACGCCGGCCTCGGCCAGGCCGCGGCCGTTGGTGCCGGCCGGCACGCACAGGAGCCCCGCGCCGTCGCGGTCGCGGAGACCGAGGCGCCCGGCGACGTTCAGGAGCGCGCGGCCGGCGTATTCGCCGCGCTCGCCGCCGGTGACGCGCTCGCCCCACAGGACGACGACGTCGTCGCCGGACGTGGTCAGCAGGTCGGCCAGCGCGTGCACGGCGCCGGCGTCCGCGCCGGCGGCCTGCGCCAGGCGCGCGACCTCCTCGCGGCGCGGCTCGCCCGCGGCGGTGCCGATCGCCGCCTCCAGCGCGAGCAGGAACGCCTCGGCGCAGCCGGGCGCGAAGCGCACGCGCAGGCGCGCGTTGGGGTCCAGCGACGACGGGCGGCTCGTCGCGACCGCGAGCTCGACGCGGCGCCGGCGCACGCCTTTGCGGATGCGCAGGTCGAGGATCGGCGCGTCGTCGACCGGCTCGCAGTCGAGGACGAGGACGGCGTCGGCGAACTCCAGGTCGCTGACCGTCGCCTGCGCGGCCGGAGCGCCGAGCGCGCGGTGCAGGTCGAGCGACAGCGAGCCGCCCGCGCGCGAGTCCACGTCGTTGGACAGCAGCACCTCGCGCACGAGGCGCTGAAGCAGGAAGCCCTCCTCGTTGGTCGTCTCGCCGCCGGCGATCGCGCCGACGCGGGCCTGGGCCCGGCCGAGCGCGGAGGCGGCGTGCTCGAGCGCCCGCTCCCAGCTGACCGGGCGCAGCTCGCCGCCGTCGCGGATCATCGGCCGGGTGATGCGCTCGTCGACGTGCACCGCCTGGTAGGCGAAGCGGCCCTTGTCGCACAGCCAGCCGTCGTCGACCTCGGCATGGTCGCGGGCGAGCACCCGCAGGACGCGCTCGTCGCGCACCGTGAAGTTCACGTTGCACTGCGCCGGGCACAGGGTGCAGACCGAGCCCGAGCCCTCGATGTCCCACGGGCGCGCGCGGAACCGGTAGGGCTGGGAGGTCAGCGCGCCCACTGGGCACAGCTCGATGATGTTCCCGCTGAACGGGGCGACGTAGGGGTGGCCGTCGAAGGTCGCGACGAACGTGTGGGCCGCGCGCTCCTGCAGCACGAGCTGGTAGTCCTCGGCGATCTCCTGGCTGAAGCGCACGCAGCGGTAGCACAGGATGCAGCGCTCGCGGTCGATCGCGATGAGCGGCGAGAGCGCCAGCGGCTTCTGGAAATGGCGCTTGGGCTCGATGAAGCGCGAGCGCCCGCCGCCCCAGCCGAAGGAGATGTCCTGCAGCGGGCACTCCCCGCCCTTGTCGCAGACGGGGCAGTCCAGCGGGTGGTTGATCAGGAGGAACTCGACGATCGCCTCCTGCGCCGCGTGCACCCGCGCGGTCTGGGTGTGGACGACCATGCCGTCCTTGACCGGCGTGGAGCACGCGGTCTGCAGCTTGGGGATGCCCTCGATCTCCACCAGGCACATGCGGCAGGCGCCGACCGGCGCGCCGAGCTTCGGCTCGTAGCAGAAGACGGGGATCTCGACGTCGCCGTACTTCGCGCCGTCGACGAGCATCACGTTCTCGGGCGCGGTGACTTCGCGACCGTCGATCGAGAGGGTCACCATCCGGGTCTCTGGGCGCGGCATGGCTAGGCGACGGCTCCCTGGATGAGCGCCTCGGGCGGCGCGACCGCGGTGGTCAGCGCGTCGTTGCGCTCGCGGGCGGCCTCGATGTGCGCCTCGAACTCCTCGCGGAACTTGGCGATCATCGAGCCGACCGGCATCGCCATCGCGTCGCCCAGGACGCACAGGCAGTTGCCGATGATCTGCTCCTGCACGGAGGCCATGATGTCCAGGTCCATCGGCGTGGCCTCGCCGCTGTCGATGCGCTCGAGCATCCTCACGGTCCAGTTCGTGCCCTCGCGGCACGGCGTGCACTTGCCGCACGACTCGTGGCGGTAGAACTTCGCGGTCTTCAGCGCGACGTCGACCACCGAGTTCGCGTCGTCGATCACGATGATCGCGCCCGAGCCGAGCATCGACCCGGCCTTCGCCATCGAGTCGAAGTCGTAGGGGAGGTCGAGGTCCTTGGGCAGCAGCACCGGCGAGCTCGAGCCGCCGGGGAACCAGAACTTGACCTCGCGGCCCTCGTGCGGCCCGCCGGCGAGCCCGTAGATGATCTCGCGCGCGGGCGTGCCCAGCTCGATCTCGAAGTTGCCGGGGTTGCGCACGTTGCCCGACACCGAGACGAGCTTCGTCCCCGTCGAGCCGGGCGTGCCGAGCTTGGCGTACTCCTCGCCGCCCATCCTGATGATGTGCGGCACGGTCGCCAGCGTCTCGACGTTGTTGATGAGCGTCGGCCCCTGGAAGAGCCCCTGGTTGGCCGGGAACGGCGGCTTGAGGCGCGGGTTGCCGCGCTTGCCCTCGAGGGAGTCCAGCAGGGCGGTCTCCTCGCCGCAGATGTAAGCGCCGGCGCCGCGGTGCAGCCACAGCGTCATCGAGTGGCCCGAGCCGAGGATGTCCTCGCCGATGTAGCCCTGGCCCCGGGCCTCCTCCAGCGCGCGCTCGAGGATCTGGGCCTGCAACTCGTACTCGCCGCGGATGTAGATGAACGCGCGGTTGGCGCCCACGGCATACGCGGCGATGATCATGCCCTCGATGAGCATGTGCGGGCACTTCTGCATGAGCTCGCGGTCCTTGAAGGTGCCCGGCTCGGACTCGTCCGCGTTGCAGACGAGGTACTTGTCCATCGTGCCCTTGGGGATGAACGAGGCCTTCTTGCCCATCGAGAAGCCGGCGCCGCCGCGCCCGCGCAGGCCGGAGGCCTCGAGCTCGGCGATGAGCTGGTCGCGGCTCATGCCCAGCGCCTTTCGCATGCCCTCGTAGCCGCCGCGGCGCTGGTAGACCTCCAGCGTGGCGAGGCCGGGCTCGTCGATGTCCTTGAAGAGGATCAGCTGGGTCATGACCGGCTCGCTGCGTTGGGGTCGACGGATCGGCGGCGGGCGAGCTGCTTGTCGGGCAGCGGCTCGGCGCCGTCGCGCACCTGCTGGACGAGGGTCGGCACCTCGTCGAGGGAGATCGGGCCGACGTACGTCCCGTTGACCGAGGCCATCGGGGCGATGTCGCACGCGCCCAGGCACTCGAACGAGCGCACGTTGAACTCGGGGTCGTCGCCGACCTCGTCGCGCACCGTGGTGTACAGCTCGTCCGCCCCGCACAGCGAGCACGAGATGTTCGTGCACACGTAGATGGTGTTGCGGCCGACGGGCCGGGTCTCGAGCATGTCGTAGAAGGTGGCGACCGAGATCAGGTAGGCGGGGGTCAGGCGCAGGACGCACGCGGCCTGCTCGATGCCCTCGGGCGTGCACCAGCCGTAGCGCTCCTGCACCTCGCGCAGCGCGGGAACCGTCGCCGAACGGCGCTCGGGGTACTTGGCGATGTGCGCCTCGATGGCCGCGCGCAGGTCGTCGGGGACCGGCGTGGTCGCGGGGTCGGGCACCTCCGCCGGATCCTTGGTCAGGTCCACGGCCTCGTCCCAGCCGGGGACGCGCGAGCCGTGGTCGAAGCGCGGCACGCGCCGGGGATCGATGGGATCGATGGTCATGCGGTCACCGGTCGATGCCGCCGAGGATCGGGTCGAGCATCGCCAGGGTGGCGATGAGGTCGGCGATGTAGGCGTCGCGCACCATCGGCGCGGTCGCCTGGAGGTTCACGAAGCTCGGGTCGCGCATGTGCACGCGGGCGGGCTTGCTCGAGCCGTCGGAGCGCACGAAGCAGCCCAGCTCGCCGCGCGGGCCCTCGATCGGGTAGTAGACCTCGCCCGGCGGCACGCGGAAGCCTTCGGTGACGAGCTTGAAGTGGTGGATGAGGGCTTCCATCGAGGTGGCGAGCTCGTGGCGCGGGGGCAGCGCGACCTTGCGGTCCTCGGTGATGAACGGGCCCTCCGGCAGGCCGTCGAGCGCCTGCTCGACGATCTTGACCGACTCCTTCATCTCGGCCAGGCGCACGACGTAGCGGTCGTAGTTGTCGCCGACGGTGCCCACCGGGATCTGGAAGTCGAAGTCCTCGTAGGAGGAGTAGGGCATCGCCTTGCGCAGGTCCCACGGGTTGCCCGCGGCCCGCAGCAGCGGACCGGTGACGCCCAGCTCGAGCAGCGTCGCCTCGTCCAGCGGGCAGACGTTGCGCAGGCGCCGCAGCACGATCTCGTTCTTGTTGAGCAGGTCGCCGTACTGCTCGATGCGCTCGGGCATGACCGCGCAGAACGCGCGGACCTTCTCCTCGAAGCCGGCGGGGATGTCGTCGATGACGCCGCCGACCTGGATGTAGCGCGTGTGCATGCGCTGGCCGGAGGACATCTCGAAGATGTCGAGGATCGTCTCGCGCTCGCGGAAGCAGTACCAGAACATCGAGATCGCGCCGAGGTCCAGCGCGCTCGTGCCCAGCCACACCAGGTGGCTCATGATCCGGTTGAGCTCGAGGTGCAGCACGCGCAGATATTGAGCGCGCTTGGGGACCTCGAGCCCCAGCAGCGTCTCGGTGGCGCCGCAGAACGCCATCGCGTTGAAGTAGTAGGCGAGGTAGTCCATCCGCTCGACGATCGGGATGACCTTCCAGTAGCTCTTGTCCTCGGCCGTCTTCTCGATGCCGGTGTGGACATAGCCGATGATCGGCTTGAGGTCGCGCACGACCTCGCCCTCGAGCGTGACCAGCAGGCGCAGCACCCCGTGCGTGGCGGGGTGGTGGGGCCCCATGTTGAGCGTGAGCAGCTCCTGCTCGGCGCCGCCGACCGCCGGGACGTGCTGCAGCTGGGCGGAGAGGTCGATGCTCTCCTCCATCTCGCGGTAGGGCGTGGGCCGCGTCGTCGGCGGTCGGGTCGGCGTGCTCACTGCGTGTAGTCCCTCCGCAGGGCCTCGTCCTTGGTGAAGAGGACGGGCTCACCGCCCATCGGGAAGTCGCGGCGTTGGGGGTGGCCCTCGTAGTCCTCGGGCATGAGGATGCGCCGCAGGTCGGGGTGGCCGGTGAAGATCACGCCGAACATGTCGTAGATCTCGCGCTCCTGGTGGTCGGCCGTCGGCCAGTCGGGCGTGACCGAGTCGACGACCGGCGCATCGAGCGGCACGCGCAGCCTGACCGTCAGGCGGTCCAGCGCGCTCATGTCCAGCAGCTCGTACTGCACCCCCAGGCGAGGCTCCTCGGGGTAGTAGTCGACGCCGTGGACGCTGGCCAGGAAGGTGAAGCCCTTCCCGCGCAGGAGCTCGAGCACGGGCCGGATCGCCTCGGGTCGCACCTGCAGCGCGCCCTTGCCGCGGAAGTGCGCGGTGTCCAGCACGCTGTCGGGCTCGGCGTCCAGCAGGTCGTGGGCGAGCAGCTCGAGGCCGGTCGCGTCAGGCACCGGCAGTGTCCCCCGGCTGGAAGACGTTGACCGCGGTCGCCTGCTCGGACCCCGGGAGGATCTCCTCCGTGCCCCTGGCGTTGTAGCGATCGCGCCAGCCCATCTCGGGGTCCAGCTGGATCATCGAGCGCAGCTTGAGGATGCCGTGCATGAGCGCCTCGGGGCGCGGCGGACAGCCGGGCACGTGGACGTCGACCGGCATGAACTTGTCGGCCGGGACGATCGCGTAGTTGTTGAAGACGCCCATCGAGCTGGAGCAGGCGCCCATCGCGATCGCCCACTTGGGCTCGAGCATCTGGTCGTAGATGCGCCGCACGACCGGGGCCATCTTGATCGAGATGCGCCCGGAGAGGATGAGCAGGTCGGCCTGGCGCGGGGAGGCGCGGAAGGCCTCGAAGCCGAAGCGCGCGACGTCGACGCGCGCGGCGACGATCGACATCATCTCGATGGCGCAGCACGCGAGGCCGAAGGTGGCGGGGAACATCGCGTTGCCGCGCGCCCACGCGACGGCCTTGTCGAGCGTCGTGGTGATGATGCGCTCCTGGACGTACTGCTCCAGGTCGTCGCCCTCGAGGTCGCCGCGGAGCATGTCGCGAGCGCGGAGCTGGCGGATGCGGAAGTCCTCGGGCTGGGAGACCTTCTCGCGCTTGACTATCTCCACTCGAGCGCTCCCCGCCGCCAGACGTAGACGAAGGCCACG
>JAOPZW010000458.1 GCA_025963905.1 Solirubrobacterales bacterium
CCGCGAGGTCATGCGCGCGGTGCGCGAGGCCGGCTACGAGGCCCGCCTGGTGCACTGAGGCTCCGGGGCCGCGACGTCCCACCGACCCGCGCTGGGCGCCAACTGCACGGTATTCGTGCATCTGGCGCCCGGGTCGTACCTGGGGGCGGGCCCGGCGACCGCCCGACCGGGGCGCCCGGCGGTCGGCCGCTGGCGAACGTCCCGGCCTGGGCGCGATCTGCACGGTATTCGTGCATCTGGCGCCCAGGGCGTTCGATGGGTCGGTGGCGGGCGTTTGGCGGGCGAGGGAGGGTGTCGTCCGCGGGCGCGCGGTGGGACCGCGCCGGCGGCGGCCCGGGGCGGCGAGGACGCGACGGGGCGCGATATGCATCGTATGCGTGCATCTGGCGCCCAGACCGAAGACCGACCCCGTCGCGCCCGCCCGCCCCGGGACGACGCTCCCTCACCCGCCGACCCATCCCGCCGCCCGCCCGCCGGGCACTAGACGCATCCGCAACTCGTGAGACGGACCGCCGTTACTCGACGACGGTTACGCCGCAGCCTCACATCGTCCATGTCGCGCCCTGGCCGGGTTCCGAGGGCAGGCAGCATTCGCGACCGCGCCGCAGACACACCCACCCTCACCCGCGGGAATGACCCTTCGGGGGGTCGGCCCGCTACTCCAGCGGCGTGGTGTACGCGCTGCTGAGGCCGCCGTCGACGAGGAACGTCGAGGCGGTGACGTAGGAGCTGTCGTCGCTGGCGAGGAAGAGCGCGCCCTGGGCGATCTCGTGGGCGTAGGCGAAGCGGCCCATCGGGAGGTGGACCATCCGGCGCGCGGCCTTCTCGGGGTCCTTGGCGAACAGCTCCTGCAGCAGGGGCGTGTCGACCGGCCCAGGGCACAGCGCGTTGACGCGGACGCCGCGGCGGGCGAACTCGACGCCCATCTCGCGCGTCATCGCCAGCACGCCGCCCTTGGATGCCGTGTAGGAGATCTGCGACGTCGCCGCGCCCATGACCGCCACGAAGGACGCGGTGTTGATGACCGAGCCGCGGTGGGGGCCCTCGTTCTCCAGCAGGTGGGGGATGCCGTGCTTGCAGCAGAGGAAGACCGACTTCAGGTTCACGTCCTGCACGCGCTGCCACGCCTCGTAGCTCGTGTCGAGCACGGATGCGTCGTCGTTGGGCGAGATGCCGGCGTTGTTGAACAGCACGTCGACGCGGCCGAGCTCGTCGCGCACCTGGGCGAACATCTCGGAGACGGCAGGCTCGTCGGTGACGTCCACGGCCAGGGCCAGGTCGCCGGGCGAGTCGCCGGCCAGGTCGACGCCGACGACCGTCGCGCCCTCGCGCGCGAACAGCTCGACCGTCGCGGCGCCGATACCGCCCTTGGCGCCGGTGACGACGCACACCTTGCCTTCCAAGCGTCTTGCAGTCATTGCGAGTCCGTGGCGTAGTAGATGGTCTTGACCTCCGTGTAGGCGTCTGTCGCGTGGGGGCCGAGCTCGCGGCCGTAGCCCGACTGCTTGAACCCGCCGAAGGGGGTACTCACGCGTACCGACGTGTTGGAGTTGATCGACAGCACTCCGGACTCCAGCGACCGCGCGACGCGCAGCGCCTTGGCGCCGTCGCGCGTCCAGATCGAGCCTGACAGGCCGTAGATGCTGTCGTTGGCCAGCGCGACGGCCTCGGCCTCGTCGCGGAACGGGATGACGACGGCGACCGGGCCGAAGATCTCCTCGCGGGCCGCGCGGTCGTCGTTGGACACCGGGCACAGCACGGTCGGCGCGAACCAGAAGCCCGGACCCTCAGGCGCCTCGCCGCGGATCGCCACGGGCGCGTCGCCGTTGACGAACGAGGCGACCGTCTCGCGCTGGCCCGCGGAGATCAGCGGGCCCATCTGCGTCCCCTCGGCGAGCGGGTCGCCGACGCGCAGCGCGCCGACGGACTCCTCCAAGGCGTCCATGAAGCGATCCAGCGCGCTGGACTCGACGAGGATCCGCGAGCGCGCGCAGCAGTCCTGGCCGGCGTTGCCGAACACCGCCAGCGGCGCGACCGCGGCCGCGCGCTCGAGATCGGCGTCGGCGAAGACGATGTTCGCGCTCTTGCCGCCCAGCTCGAGCGTGACGCGCTTGATGGTCCCCGCCGCGGCGGCGGCGATCGAGCGCCCGACCTCGGTCGAGCCCGTGAAGGCGACCTTGGCGACGTCGGGGTGCTCGACGAGGCGCCGTCCGCATTCGCGCCCGGGTCCGGCGACCACGTTGACGACACCCTCGGGCAGGCCGGCCTCGAGCGCAATGCGCTCGAACTCGATCGCGGTCAGCGGCGTCAGCTCGGCGGGCTTGAGCACGACGGTGTTCCCCGCGGCGAGCGCGGGCGCGAGCTTCCATGCCGCGATCGTCAGCGGGAAGTTCCAGGGCGTGATGAGGGCGACGACGCCGAGCGGCTCGCGCACGGTGAAGCCGAGCCCGCCGGGCACCGGGATCGTGTCGCCCAGCAGGCGCTCGGGCGCGGCGGCGTAGTAGCGGAAGGTGTCGACCACCATGCCGATCTCGCCGCGGGCGTCCGCGATCGGCTTGCCGGCGTTGCGCGCCTCGAGGACCGAGAGCTCCTCGTGGTGCTCGGCCAGCGCGTCGGCCAGGCGGTGCAGCAGGCGCGCGCGGTCGGCGGGCGCGACAGCACGCCAGGCAGGGAACGCCGCCTTGGCACGCGCGACGGCGGCGTCGGCCTCCTCGGCGCCGGCCCGCGGGATCTGCGCCAGGACGGCCTCCGTGGCGGGTTCGACGACGTCGAGGGTCTCGCTCATCCGGGCATCCTGTCACAGAGGTACGACGGTCATACCTTTCGAGGCTTGGCCGGCCGCCCCGAAAGGCGACCGGCCAGAGCTCACGGACTACGGCGCCTCCGCGAGCGGCGGCGGGGCGCCGATCTCCTGGTCGATCTCCTGGATCGTGTGCCGCGGGCCGGTGAAGGTGTGCCGCGCGCTGACCAGCCACCACAGGCCCACCGCGATGAACACCCCGCCGGTCACCACCGGCGTGTAGTTGAACAGCGACCACTGGAAGTCACTGGCCCACGGGACGCCCTTCGGGCTGAACGGCATGTTGAAGTAGATGACCACGACGATGATCACCTCGAGCACCGCCACGATGTTCATCCACTTGTACTTGCTGCCGAGGTTCCACGGCCCGGGCTGGAACTTGTCGCCCATGCGCCAGCGCAGCCAGATCGGGATCACGTAGGCGATGTAGAGGCCGATGACCCCGATCGACACGACCGCGGTGAACGCGACCGTGACGCCGTCCTTGTTGCCCTTGAGGGCGGGCAGGGTGAGGATCAGCGCCAGGACGGCGACCGCCATGACGGCGTTGAACGGGATCCGCTTCTCGTTGACGCGGCTCCAGATCCTCCAGCCCGGCACGGCGCCGTCCCGGCTGAACGCGTACATCATGCGCGAGGCGCTCGTCATGCAGCTCATCCCGCAGAAGAGCTGGCCGACCAGCGCGATGATGAGGACGAACTCGACCCAGCCCGTGCCCATCGCGCTCTTGAACACCGCGAACACGGTGCCGCCACCGTCGTTGACCGCCTTGGCGTCGCCCGCAGCGAAGGTGATCGCCATGAGGACGATGTAGCCGATGACGGCCGAGTAGAAGACGGAGCGCCACACCCCCTTGGGCGCGGAGTCCTCGGCGCCGTGGGTCTCCTCGGAGATGTGGGCCGACGCGTCGAATCCGGTGATCGTGTACTGGGTGAGCAGGAAGCCCAGCGGCAGCACGTAGAACCACAACATCCCTCCGCTGAACCCGGAGTTGTTGATGTGCTCGGTGAACACGAACTTGGCGCTCGCGTGCCTGTCCGGCACGATGATGAGCACGGCGACGATCACCGCGACCCCGAGCACGTGCCACCACACCGAGATGCCGTTCAGCCTCGCCACGAGATGGCTTCCGCGGATGTTCAGGATCACGTGGAGGCCCAGGATGATCACGAAGAGCAGGAACGTCTCCCCGAGCAGGTGCTTGGAGTCGCCGAAGTTCACGCCGAGGACGTTCAGCCCGTAGAGGCCGAAGATCGTGGCCATGAACTGGCCCGCGAAGTAGTCCACCGACGCGACGATCGCGATGAGGCCGAGCAGGTTGAACCACCCGGTGAACCAGCCCCACGCCGGCCCGCCGAGCTTCGAGGCCCACCAGTAGATCCCGCCCGCGGTCGGATAGGCCGAGACGAGCTCGGACATGCAGAACGCGATGATCAGGATGAAGGCCGAGATGAGCGGCCAGCCCCATGAGATCGCGATCGGCCCGCCGTTGTTCCACGCCTGGTAGTAGGTCGTGAAGCAGCCCGCGAGGACCGAGATGATGGTGAACGAGATCGCGAAGTTCTGGAAGCCGCTCCAGCTCCGGTTCAGGTCCTGCTTGTAGCCCATCTCCGCGAGCCGTTGCTCGTCGCGAGTGCGGGTCTCCTCCGTTACGGCCATCGGTGGTCTCTCCTCCTCCAGGAAAAAGGTCTGCTCGCCGGACCTTCGAGCCGCAGGGACCCTATGGCGGGCTTCGGACGAAAGTCAAACAGGTCGCCCGGGTCGGGCGCACCTACAGCCGCTCGAAGCCCCGGAAGCGCTCCCAGTCCGTCACGGCCGCGTCGAAGGCGTCGAGCTCGACCCGGGCGTAGTTGAGGTAATGGTCGACCACCTCCTCGCCGAAGGCCTCGCGCGCCACGCTGCTCGCGGCGAACAGGTCGCGCGCGTCGCGCATGGTCGAGGGCACGCGGGGCTTGTCGGAGGCGTAGGCGTTTCCGGCGAGCGGCGGCTCGAGCTCGAGCCCGGAGTCGATGCCGTGGAGGCCCGCCGCGATCAGCGCGCTCAGCGCGAGGTAGGGGTTCACGTCCGCGCCGGGCACCCGGCACTCCAGGCGCTTGGCCGCGCCGTGGCCGACCACGCGCAGCGCGCAGGTGCGGTTGTCGTCGCCCCAGGCCACGGCCGTGGGGGCGAACGACTCGGCGGCGAAGCGCTTGTACGAGTTGACGTTGGGTGCGAGCAGGAGCGTGAGCTCGGGCAGCGTGGCGAGCACCCCGGCCATGAACCGGTCGAAGATCTGCGGCTCGTCGTCGAACAGCGCCGAGCCGTCCTCGCGGCGCAGGGAGAGATGGATGTGGCACGAGTTGCCCTCGCGCTCGTCGAACTTGGCCATGAACGTGATGGCCATGCCCTCCTGGTCGGCGATCTCCTTGGCGCCGTTCTTGAAGATCGCGTGCTCGTCGGCGGTGCGCAGCGCGTCGGCGTAGCGGAAGTTGATCTCGTGCTGGCCGAAGTTGCACTCGCCCTTCGAGTTCTCGACGACCAGGCCGGCGCCGGTCATCGCGTTGCGGATGCGGCGGATGAGGGGTTCGACGCGCGCGGTGCCGAGCATCGAGTAGTCGACGTTGTAGAGGTTGGCGGGCTCGAGGTCGCGGTAGGCCTGGCGGAACGCCTCGTCGTAGGGCGTGCGGAAGACCATGAACTCGAGCTCGGTGGCGGCGAACGCCTCCCAGCCGCGCTCGGCCAGGCCCTGCACCTGGCGGCGCAGGATCTGTCGCGGCGAGGCGACGACCGGGGTCCCGTCGGCCCACTGCAGGTCGGCGAGCACCATCGCCGTGCCCGGCTGCCAGGGGACGCGGCGCAGCGTCGCGAGGTCGGGCTTGAGCTCGAAGTCGCCGTAGCCGCGCTCCCAGGAGGACATGGCGTATCCGTCGACGGTGTTCATGTCGACGTCGACGGCCAGCAGGTCGTTGCAGGCCTCGGCGCCGTCGTCGGCCACGTCGGCCAGGAAGTGCTCGGCGGTGAGGCGCTTGCCCTGGAGGCGGCCCTGCATGTCGGTCAGCGCGAGCAACACGGTGTCGATCGTGCCGGCGGCAGCCTCGGCCCTGAGTTCTTCGAGTGTCATGGCGGGTGAAGGTACTTGCCGCGGTCCTTTGCACGCAATAGGTTGATTGGACTAGACCAATGACGACGGTCAACCTCAAGCCGCGGCCGGGCGTGCCGATCCACATGCAGATCGAGGAACAGCTCGCCGACGCCATCGCCGCCGGGTCGCTGGAGGTCGGCGCCCGCCTCCCGGCCGAGCGCGAGCTCGCCGAGGAGCTCGCCGTCAGCCGCATGACCGTGCGCCAGGCGCTCAGCGCGCTGGCCCAGCGCGGACTGGTCGAGCGCGGCGTGGGACGCGGCACCTTCGTGGCCGAGCCCACGGTCGAGCACGACCTGCGCCACGTCGCCGGCTTCACCGCCCAGATGGAGCGCGCGGGGCTCGAGCCGGGCGCGCAGCTCGTGCACGCCGCGGTCGCGCCCGCGCCGCCTGCGGTGGCCGCGGCGCTGGGCCTCGAGCCCGGCGCTCCCGCCGCCCGCATCCAGCGGGTGCGCTCCGGCGGCGGCCGGCCGCTGACCCTCGAGGACTCATGGATCCCCGACGCGCTCTTCCCCGGGCTGTGCACGCTCGACCTCGGCGGCTCGTTGTATGCGCTCATGCGCGACCGCTTCGCGCGCGCGCCGGTCCGCGCGGTCGAGCGCCTGCAGCCGGTCGCCGCCAGAGCCGCCGAGGCGAGGGCGCTGGGGCTCGCGCGCCGCTCGCCCCTGATGCTCGTCGAGCGCACGGCCTACGCCGCCGACGGCGCGGCGATCGAGCACGCGCGCGACCGCCATCGCGGCGATCGCGCCCGCTTCGTCGTCGAGGTCGCCCCCGAGGTGCCCGGGGATGGATGACCTCGACGAGGTCATCGCCCGGGCACAGGCTGACCTCGGGCCCCCCGAGGGCGAGCCCGTCGCCATGGAGGGCGGCATCACCAACCGCAACTTCCGCATGCGCTTCGGCGCCACCGACTACGTGCTGCGCCTGTGTTCCAAGGACACCGAGGTCCTCGGCATCGACCGCGTCGCCGAGCTGGCGGCCACCAGGGCAGCGCACGCTGCCGGCGTGGCGCCGGCGGTGGCGCTGTTCCTACCCGAGCACGCGTGCCTGATCACCCGGTTCGTCGAGGGGCGCAACGTCGACGCCTCCGAGCTGCGCGTCCCGGCGGTCATGGCCCAGGTGGCCGCCTCGATCCGCGCCGTCCACGAGGGCCCGCGGTTCCCGGCCGCGTTCTCGGCCTTCCGCTCGGTCGAGTCCTGCCGCGACGAGACGCTGCGCCGCGGCGGGACGGTGCCCCCCGAGTACGACGTGGCCGCCGCGCTGGCCGACCGCATCGAGGCCGCGCTGACGGGCCCCGAGCACGAGCCGGTCCCCTGCCACAACGACCTCCTGACGGCGAACTTCATCGCCGCCGGGGCGCCCGACCCGCGCATCGTGATCGTCGACTGGGAGTACGCGGGGATGGGCGACCGCTTCTTCGATCTGGGCAACCTGTCGACGAACAACGCCTTCTCCGACGCCGACGACGCGGTCCTGCTGAGCGCCTACTTCGGGGAGCCCGCCGCCGGGCCGGCGTTCGAGGCGCACTTCGCGGCGCTGCGTCTCATGCGCCTCATGTCCGACTTCCGCGAGGCCATGTGGGGCGTCGTTCAGACCGTCGTCTCCGAGCTGGACTTCGACTACGCCGCCTACGCCGCCGCGCACTTCGCGCGCCTGCGCGCGGCGGCCTCCGACCCCCGACTCGAAAGGTGGTTGCGTGACGCGGCCCCGTGAGCTGCCCGATCGCGCCCGTCAGCGCATGAGCCCGGCGAGGATGTGCTCGGTGCCCTCCAGGTGGCGCCGCAGCAGCCGCACCGCGCGCGGGCCGTCGCGGCGCTCGAGCGCCTCGATGATCCGCTGGTGCTCGGCATTCGAGTGCGTGAGCACCTCGTTGGGATGGGCGATGTGCGCGATCAGCTCGGAGATCTCGCCCTGCACCTCGGTCATGAGCGACACGAGCCGTCCCACGCCCGTCGCCTGCGCGACGGCGATGTGGAAGCGGATGTCCCCGCGCCGGTAGTCGTCGAACTCGACGGCTGCGTCCATCCGCTGCACCGACTCGCGCATCAGCGCCAGCGTGTCGGGGTCGGCGCGCTCGGCCGCAAGCATCGCCGAGCCGCACTCGATCGCGACCCGGGTGTCGTAGATCTCGTGCCAGTCGTCCGGCAGCGGGCCGGCCACCCCTTCGGCCAGCGGCGGCTCGGGGACGACGAAGGTGCCGCCGCCGCGCCCGCGGACCGACTCGAGGTGGCCGCTCTGGACCAGGGTCGTGATCGCCTGGCGCAGGGTGGAGCGCGAGATGCCCAGCTGGTCGGCGAGGTCTCGCTCGGGCGGCAGGCGGGTGCCGGCGCCCAGGATCCCCAGGCGAATCGCCGTGCCCAGGCGCTCGACGGTCTCCTCGAAGGTCGTCGGCGCCTGGACCGGCTCGAAGACCGCTGTGAAGGCCGAGTCCCGCGACACCAAGGCAACCGTACCGCGGCGGCGGCCGCCACGGGCGCAGGTCACTGAATGAGCTTCAGGCGCACCGCGGTCGCCACGGCGTGCACGCGGTTGTTCGCGTCGAGCTTGCGCATCGCGTTCTCGGCGTACGAGCGGACCGTGGCGGGGCTCAGGAAGAGCCGGCCGGCCGTCGCCTCGGTGGTCAGGCCGTCGCCCAGGAGCTGGAGCACCTCGAGCTCGCGGGGGGAGAGGCCGCCACCGGGCGCCTGGGCCCGGCGCCCGACCAGGCCGGCGGCCAGCGTCGCGTCGACGTAGGGGCGACCGGCGTGGACGATGTGGATGGCACGCACGAGATCCTGCGGCGGACTGCTCTTGAGCACGTAGCCCCCGGCGCCGGCGTCGAGGGCGGCGTCGAGTGACTCCGGATCGTCGTAGGCGGTGTAGAGGATGACGCGGGTCGGCAGCCCGGAATCGCGGACCTGCCGGCACAGCTCGATGCCGTCCAGGCCGGGCATGCGCTTGTCGACGATGAGGACGTCGGGGCGCCGGCGCACCGCCATCTCCAGCAGCTCCGGCCCGTCGGCGGCCTGCCCGGTCACGGACACGCCGAGGTCGTCGCGCAGGAGCGCCACCAGCCCGCGTCGCAGCGCCTCGTGGTCATCGCCCAGCACGCAGGTGATCGCGGCCCCCGCCATGGCGCAACCATCCCTGGACACGCGCCAAAGCTGTGCAAGTTCGCCGAAATGCGTACTTTGTGACTCACGAAGCACCGCAAAGTGAGGTATCGGGGACGCCGTTCGCTGCCGAAGAGGCGCACATGGCGGCCGACGCGATGCTCCTGGAGCCCATCGCCACCTTCCCGGTGGGTCGCTCGTCGGCGCCCGCGGCGGTCCGCCACCGCGGCGTGGCGACGGCCCCCAGCTGGCGGCCGGCGGGCCGCGTGAAGCTCACCGACGAGCAGCTCTCGCGCATGGTGCGCCGGGTCGGCGACCAGGCGCTCGCAATCCTCTATGCCCGCCACCACGCCGCGATCGAGCGGTTCTGCCTGGGCCTGTTGCGCCACCGTGAGGACGCCGCCGAAGCCGCCCAGGAGGCATGGGTCCGGGCGTGCTCCGTCCTGTTGGAGGGCCGGGCCGACGTCGTGCGCTTCCGGCCGTGGCTCTACGCGATCGCGCGCAACGCCTGCGTGGACCGGGCGCGCGAGCGCCGCCGCGTCGAGGCAACCGAGCCCGCCGACCTGGACCTGCCCGGGGCGCCGAGCGCCGACGAGGCGCTGGCCGCGCGCGACGAGGTCCGAGGGCTGCTCGCCGACCTGGCGCTGCTGTCCGAGCGCCAGCGCTCGGCGCTGCTGTTGCGCGACGTCGCCGGGCTCAGCCCGCTGGAGGCCGGGGAGGCGCTGGGCACGACGGCCGAGCGCGTCACCTGGCTGGCCGCCGACGCGCGCCGTGCGCTGGAGGAGCGGCGCGCGGGCCGGGACCTCGGCTGCGACGCGGTGCGCCACGACCTGCAAGGCCGGCGCGTGGGCAACCGCCGCCTGCGGGCCCACCTCGACCAGTGCGCAGCCTGCCGCTCCTTCGAGCGCGGGCGCCGCGGTCGTGCGCTCAGCGCCCGCTGCTTCGGCCCGCTCTGGATGCTGCGCCCGGCCGCCGAGCGCCTGCTCGCGCTGTTCGGCGGCGGCGACGGGCCGTCCGCGCTGGCCAAGCCGCTCGCGGCCGGGACCGCCGTGATCGTGCTGGCCGCCGGCGGCCACGCGGTGACGCAGCGCGACGGGCGCCGCCCGCCGCCGGCGCCGCCCCGCGTCTTGGTCGCCTCGGCGCCGGCGATC
>JAOPZW010000462.1 GCA_025963905.1 Solirubrobacterales bacterium
CTGGCGGGCGCCGATCCGCGGGCGGCCGCCGCGGCCCTCGCCGGCTTCGCCGGCGCCGGGCGGCGCTTCGAGGAGCTGGGGGAGACCCCCGCCGGCGCGCGCGTGGTCGACGACTACGCCCACCACCCGACCGAGGTGGCGGCGACGATCGCCGCCGCACGCACGCTGGGCTCCCAGCGCGTCGTCGCCGTCTTCCAGCCGCATCTGTACTCCCGCACGCAGCGCCTCGCGCGCGAGTTCGGCGCGGCGCTGGCGGGCGCCGACCTGGCGGTCGTCCTGGACGTCTACCCGGCCCGCGAGCGCGCCGAGGACTTCCCGGGCGTCACCGGACTGCTCGTCGCCGAGGCCCTGGCCGACGCGGCGCCCGGTCGCGAGGTGCTGTGGCTGGCGGACTTCGACGACGCCGAGCGGGTGCTGGCGATGCGCCTGCGCCGCGGCGACCTCTGCCTCGTGCTGGGCGCCGGCGACGTCGATGCCCTCGGGCGCCGGCTCCTCACGGCGCGCGCCTAAGAACCTGTTTCAGAAAGCCGGCACCGTCAGGAAACCGTCTCGCGGCGCCGGACGCCACCCGCCGACTTGTGAAGGCCACCAGCATTCGCTGCGCCGGCGGGCGGCGTCCGACATCCACGATCCGGCTCCCTGACGCCACCGCCTGATTCTGAAACAGGTTCTGAAGGGCCTGATCAGCCGTCCCACGCGTGCCCGACGAACACGGGCTCGGGCAGCAGGTCCACGCCGAAGGCGTCGCGGACGCCCGCTGCGATCTCGCGGGCCAGGCCCACGAGCTCCGTGGTGGTCCCCGCGCCCCGGTTCGTGAGCGCCAGCGTGTGCTTGTCCGAGATCGCGATGCCCGCCGCGTCGCCGTGCCCGCGCCGGAAGCCCGCGCGCTCGATGAGCCACGCGGCCGAGGTCTTCACCCGCCCGTCGACCTGGGGCCAGGCGGGCACGCGCGCCTCCGGGCCCAGCCGCTCGGCGATGCGGCCCTCCAGCGCCGAGAACGCCGCCTCGTCGAGCACCGGGTTGGTGAAGAACGACCCGGCGCTGACGGAGTCCGGGTCGGCGGGGTCGAGGACCATCCCCTTGGCTCGGCGCAGCGCGAGCACGGCGTCGCGGACGGCGCCCAGCGGGGCGCGGTCGCCCAGCTCGACGCCCAGCGCGCGCGCGAGCTCGGCGTAGCGCACCGGCGCCGACAGCGCCGAGGGCTCCAGGACGAAGCGCACCGCCAGCACCACCCAGCGCCCGCGCTCGCGCTTGAAGGCGCTCGAGCGGTAGGAGAAGGCGCAGGCGGCGGCGTCGAGCTCCTCGACGGCGTCGCGGGCGCGGTCGAAGACGCGGACCGCGTCGATCGTCTCGGCGACCTCCTGCCCATAGGCGCCCACGTTCTGGATCGGCGTGGCCCCGACCGACCCCGGGATGCCCGACAGGCACTCGACGCGGGCCAGCCCCGCGCCGACGCAGCGCGCGACGAACGGGTCCCACGGCTCGCCGGCGGCCACCTCGAGGCATCCGCCGTCGCCCGTGACCCCGCGCGTGACGATCCGGACGACGACGCCGGGGAAGCCGTCGTCCGCGACGACGACGTTCGAGCCGCCGGCGAGCACGAGCAGCGAGTCGCCCGCACGGTCGGCGGCCCGCACGGCGTCGATGACGTCGTCTTCGCCGGCGGCCTCGACATAGCGCGCGGCCGGGCCGCCGAGGCGCAGGGTGGTCAGTTCGCCGAGGCGCATGGCCCCAAGGCTACGAAGCGCGGCGGGCAGGAGCGTGCAGGCCCCTGTCGAACCGGGCGAGAGGATGCCGTCGCCCTCCACCGCCCTCCGCCGTCCGCTCGCAGCCGCCGCCCCCCGCCTGCGCCGCCCGCCGCGCCGGGCCGTGCTCGTCGCCCTCGTTGCGCTGGCGCTCGCCGCCGGCGGGTGGATGTGGCTGCGCGACTCCTCGCTCGTCGCGGTCCGGCAGGTCACCGTGACCGGCGTGAGCGGGCCCCAGGCCCAGCGCGTGCGCACGGCGCTCGCCGTCGCCGCCCAGGACATGACCACGCTGCACGTGCGCCTGGACGCCCTGCGCACGGCGGTCGAGCCCTATCCGGTGGTGCGCGACCTCGAGGCCCGCGCCGACTTCCCCCACGGCCTGCGCATCATCGTCCACGAGCACGTCGCGGTGGGCGCGCTCGTCGGCGCCGGTCGCCGGCTGCCCGTCGCCGCCGACGGCACCATCCTGCGCGACACCCCCGCCGACGGGCTGCCCGCCATCGCCGCCCCCAGGGACCCCGGCACCGAGACCGTGCTCGACGCCCAGACCAAGCGCTTCGTCGCGTTCCTGGCCGCCGCGCCGACCCCCCTGCGCGCCCGGATCGCCCGCGTCTACCTGGGCCCGCGCGGCCTCACCGCCCCGCTGACCGCCGGCCCGATCCTCTACTTCGGCGACTCCCAGCGCCTGGCGGCGAAGTGGGCGGCCGCCACCAGGGTGCTGGCCGACCCGAGCTCGCGCGGCGCGACCTACCTCGACCTCCGCCTGCCGGAGCGCCCGGCCGCCGGCGGGCTCGTGTCGCCGCAGCAGTCCCAGAGCCTGTCGGGCACCACGACCCCCGGCCCGTAGACCTCACCTCAACCTCACCCTCGACCTTGGGTTGAGGTCGTCCCCGGCGAGAAATCTCCTGCAGAACTTGAGGGTTCTGGAATCTGCAACGAAGCTTGCTCGCGTAGACTCAGATTGACAGTCCTTCCTGCCCATGCTTACGGTGCATGCGGCAAAGAAGAGGTCGGGGCGTCAAAAACGCTCAATGCTAACTAGAGGGTCGGTCGGAAACGCCCGGGCCAGAGGTCTTCGAAAGCGCACCATGGAAAGCAGCGGCAGTTATCTCGCGGTCATCAAGGTCGTCGGCGTCGGCGGCGGCGGCACCAATGCGGTCAACCGCATGGTCGACGCCGGCCTGCGCGGCGTCGAGTTCATCGCCGCGAACACCGACGCCCAGGCGCTGCAGATGTGCGACGCCGACATCAAGCTCAACATCGGCCATGACCTGACGAAGGGCCTTGGCGCCGGCGCCAACCCCGACGTGGGCTTCGGCGCGGCGGCCGAGTCGCGCGACGAGATCAAGGAGGCGCTCAAGGGCGCGGACATGGTCTTCGTCACCGCGGGCGAGGGGGGCGGCACCGGCACCGGGGCGGCGCCCGTCATCGCCGAGATCGCCAAGAACGAGATCGGCGCGCTGACCGTCGGCGTCGTCACGAAGCCCTTCGACTTCGAGGGCAGCCAGCGCATGCGCCAGGCCGACGACGGCATCGATCGCCTGCGCGACGTCGTCGACACGCTGATCGTCATCCCCAACGAGAAGCTGCTGAACATCGTCGAGCGCCGCACCACGATCCTCGAGGCGTTCCGCGAGGCCGACAACGTGCTGCGCCAGGGCGTCCAGGGGATCACCGACCTGATCACGATCCCGGGGCTCATCAACCTCGACTTCGCCGACGTGCGCACGATCATGTCCGACGCCGGCTCGGCCCTCATGGGCATCGGCACCTCCGGCGGGGAGAGCCGCGCGGCCGACGCCGCCCGCACGGCGATCTCCAGCCCGCTGCTCGAGGAGTCCGTCGAGGGCGCCACCGGCATCCTGCTGAACATCACGGGCGGCAAGGACATCGGCCTCTTCGAGATCAACGAGGCGGCCGAGATCGTCCAGCAGGCCGCGGATGCCAGCGCGAACATCATCTTCGGGTCGGTCATCGACGAGGGGATGGGCGACGAGGTACGCGTCACCGTCATCGCGACCGGCTTCGACCACGGCCGCGCCCGTCCGCGCGCGGCGCGCGAGGAGACCCGCGACAGCGCCCGCCGGCGCGACCGCAGCCCTCGGGTCGGAGATCGCGAGCGCTCCTCGCTGGAGATCTCCGACGACGACATCGACATCCCGCCGTTCCTGCGCTGACACCGCCAGGGCCCGAAGGGTTCGCGCCGGTGCCCGTGACCGCGCGATCCGGCGGCGGGTGCCGGTACCCTGGCGGCTCGTATCCGAACCCCTGGTGTCAGCACATGAACAACCCGCCTGCGATGACCGTCGAGTGTCTTGCCGAGCATGTGCGCCTGCTCGATGTCGCCACGACCGACGACCACGACGAGCTGCTGCTGGACCTGCTCGAGCACGCCTGGCCGACGCGGGCGACGCAGGACAGCTGAGAGTCCATCCCGGCCGCCGGGCCCGCAGGCGCCGCGGGGTGCGCTGCTAGCCTGCCGCTGCGGTGGCCGTCCCCTCGTCCGAAGCCCTGAGGCAGACCCCCCTGCACGACCGGCACGCCGAGGCGGGGGCGAAGCTCGTGCCCTTCGCCGGCTGGGAGATGCCGGTGCAGTACGGCGGCGTTCGCGAGGAGCACCTGGCGGTCCGCGAGGCGTGCGGCATCTTCGACGTCTCGCACATGGGCGAGATCGAGACGTCGGGCCCCGAGGCGCTCCGGGTGCTCCAGCGCCTGCTCAGCAACGACGTCGGCGGGGTCGCCGTCGGCGGCGCGCAGTACAGCGTCCTGTGCCGCGACGACGGCGGCGTCCTCGACGACCTGTTCACGTACCGCCTAGGCCCCGACCGCTACCTCACGGTCACCAACGCCGCCAACCACGAGAAGGACCTCGCGTGGTTCCGCGACCACGCGGGCGGATTCGATGCCGATGTGCAGGACGCCCACGACCGCTACGCGATGATGGCGGTCCAGGGTCCGCGCGCGCGAGAGATCGTGCAGGCGATCTCCGACGCGCCGCTGCCGCTGCGCATGACGGCTGCGACGCGCCTGCTGGCCGGCCGCGAGGCGCTCGTCTGCGGCACCGGCTACACCGGCGAGGACGGCGTGGAGCTGCTCTGCTCGCCCGCCGACGCGGGCCCGCTGTGGGACGAGCTGCTGCGCCGCGGCGCCGCCCCGGCCGGCCTCGGCGCCCGCGACACCCTGCGCCTCGAGGTCTGCTTCCACCTCTACGGCAACGACCTCATGGAGGAGCGGGGCCCGATCGAGGCGGGTCTGGGCTGGTGCTCCAAGGAGGACACCGGCTTCATCGGCTCCGACGCCGTGCGCGCCGCCCGGCAGGCCGGGCCCACCGAGAAGCTCGTCCCGTTCACGCTCACCGGCCCGGGCATCGCGCGCCAGGGCAACGCCATCGCCGGCGGGGGCGAGGTGACCAGCGGGACGCTGTCGCCGTCGCTGGGCATCGGCATCGGCATGGCCTACCTGCCCGCCGGCCGCAGCGAGGCCGGTACCGAGTTCGAGATCGACGTCCGGGGCAAGCCGCGCGGCGCGGTCGTGGCGTCCAAGCCCCTCTACCGCAAGGAGCACGATGGCTGACGCGAGCTACCCCGAGGACCTGCTCTACCACCCCGAGCACGACTGGGTGCGCATCGACGGCGACACCGCCACCTTCGGCATCACCTGGTTCGCGCAGGACGCGCTCGGAGAGGTCGTCTTCTTCGACCCCCCGGAGGTCGGCACCAGCGTCACCAAGGACGAGTCCTACGCCGAGGTCGAGTCGGTCAAGGCCGTCTCCGACGTCATCGCACCGCTGTCGGGCGAGATCGTCGAGGTCAACACCGGCCTGGGCGACAGGCCCGAGGTCATCAACGACGACCCCTACGGTGAAGGGTGGATGGTCAAGGTCAAGCTCTCGGATCCCGGTGAGACCGACGCGCTGCTGGACCAAGCCGCCTACGCGTCCACGCTTTCCTAACCTGGAGCTCCTTGAGCACGTACACCGCCACCACCCCCCAGGACCTCGAGACGATGCTCGCCGAGATCGGCGTGGCGTCGATCGACGAGCTCTTCGCCGCACTGCCCGAGGGCGTGCGCCTCGGACGCCGGCTGGACCTGCCCGCGGGCCTGCCCGAGCAGGACGTCTACGCGCATCTGCGCGACCTGGCCCAGCGGAACGTCTCGGCCGAGGACGAGCTGACGTTCCTCGGCGCGGGGATGTACGACCACTACGTGCCGGCGCTGATCGACATGCTGATGTCGCGCTCGGAGTTCCTGACGCCGTACACGCCCTACCAGCCCGAGATCTCCCAGGGCGGGCTGCAGGTGATGTTCGAGTACCAGACGGCGATCTCGGAGCTGACCGCGCTGCCGGTCTCCAACGCGTCGGTCTACGAGGGCCCCAGCGCGGTGGCGTCGGCCGCCTACCTGGCGAAGCTCGCCAACGGCAAGCGCAAGGTCGTCGTCTCGCGCGGCGTGCATCCCCACAGCCGTGAGACGCTGCTGACCTACGCCCACGGCTACGGGGCCGAGGTCGTCGAGGTCGGGCTCAAGGACGGCGTCACCGACGCCGAGGCGTGGGCCGCGGCGATCGACGACGACACGGGCGCCGTCATCTTCCAGCAGCCGAACTTCCTGGGCGCCGTCGAGGACGCCGCGGCGCTCGCCGAGGCGGCGAAG
>JAOPZW010000374.1 GCA_025963905.1 Solirubrobacterales bacterium
CGCATCGCGCGCTGCTGACCGAGGTCTGGGGTCCCGAGTACGCCGACGACATCACGGTCCTGCGCGGGCACATCGCCAACCTGCGCCGCAAGATCGAGCCCGCCGAGGGACCGCGCTACGTGCGGACGGATCCCGGCGTCGGCTACCGCTTCACGGGCTGAGACGCGCAGCCGCGCCGCATCCATACGAAATCTGTATCAAGGGACAAGGTTTCTCGACGCGGCCTGCACGAGCCGGGACGCATGCTGCGTCCATGGACGTCGTCGCCATCCTGCTGGTCGTCGCGGTCTTCGCGTCGCTGCTGGCCTTCGTCGAGTTCCTCGATCGCGTATGAGGGGCTCGGACCTCTTCGGGCTGATCGTCTGCGTCGTCCTGCTCGCCTACCTGCTGTACGCGCTGCTGCGCGCAGAGAAGTTCTAGGCCGCCCATGGCTCAGGGATTCCTGCAGATCGCCGTCTTCTGCGCGATCCTCATCGCGGTCGTGCCGCTGCTGGGCGCTTACATGGCGCGCGTCTTCAGCGACGAGCGCGTGTTGCTCACGCCGGTCCTGGCGCCCGTCGAGCGCGGGCTGTACCGCGTCTTCGGCATCGACCCCGAGCGTGGTCAGGACTGGAAGGCCTACGCGCGCTCGCTGCTGATCGTCTCCACGCTGTTCGTGGCGCTGCTCTACGTGATCCTGCGCACCCAGGGCCTGCATCCGTTCAATCCCGAGGGCTTCAAGTCCGGGACCTGGGATGTGTCGTTCAACACGGCGACGTCGTTCCTCACGAACACCAACTGGCAGTTCTACGGCGGCGAGACGACGCTGTCGTACTTCAGCCAGATGGCCGGCCTGGCGGTGCAGAACTTCATCTCCGCCGCGGTCGCCATAGCGGTGCTCGTCGCGCTGATCCGCGGGATCGCCGCGCGGCACGGCGACGGCACGCTGGGCAACTTCTACAAGGACCTCACCCGGATCGTCCTCTACATCCTGGTGCCGCTCTCGGTCGTGGCGACCGTCGTGCTCGTCTCCCAGGGGGTCGTCCAGACCCTCGGCGGAACGGTCGGCGGGATCGCCCGCGGCCCGGTCGCCTCGCAGGAGGCGATCAAGCTGCTCGGCACCAACGGCGGCGGCTTCTTCAACGTCAACTCGGCGTACCCGTTCGAGAACCCGACGGCCTTCTCGAACCTCTTCGAGATGCTCATCATCCTGGCGATCCCGGCCGCCCTGCCGTTCACCTATGGGCGCATGGTCGGCAGCCGCCGGCAGGGGTGGACGATCTTCGGCGCGATGTTCGCGCTGTTCATCGTCAGCGTGGTCGTGGTCTACCTCGCCGAGCGCCACGGCACGCCCGCGGCACACGCGGCCGGCCTGGTCGGCGGCAACCTCGAAGGCAAGGAGCAGCGCTTCGGCATCGCGTCCTCCTCGCTGTTCACGGCGATCACCACGGTGGTGTCCTGCGGCGCGGTCAACACCGCCTTCGAGTCGCTCACCGGCCTCGGCGGCCTGGTCCCGATGACCAACCTGGGCTACAGCGAATCGGTCTTCGGCGGCGTCGGCTCCGGGCTGTACATGATGCTGCTGTTCGTCCTGCTGGCGGTCTTCATCGGTGGCCTGATGGTGGGGCGCACGCCCGAGTACCTGGGCAAGAAGATCGAGCCCAAGGACGTCAAGCTCGTGTCGGTGGGCGCCCTGTTCACCGCGCTGATCGCGCTGGTCTTCACCGCCCTGGCGGTGGGCACCAAGTACGGCCGCCCGTCGATCTTCGCCGGCGGCCCGCAGGGCTTCAGCGAGAGCTTCTACGCCTACCTGTCGCAGGCCAACAACAACGGCTCGGCCTGGGCGGGCTACACGGGCTACGTCCAACCCAACGCGCCCGGCAACGTCGGCGCCCACGGCGTGACGTTCGCCGACGTGATGGGCGGGTTCGCGATGCTCTTCGGGCGCTACGTGCCGATCCTCGCGGTGCTCGCGGTGGCCGGGTCGCTGGCCCGTAAGAAGGTCGCGCCGGTGGGCCTGGGGACGATGCGGACCGACACGCCGACCTTCGCGTTCCTGCTCGTCGGCGTCGTCGTCCTGATCGGCGCGCTCACGTTCCTGCCCGCTTTCCTGCTGGGCCCGGTCGTCCAGTCCCTCACGACCCACCTCTTCTGATCATGCGCAAGGACCTCATCCGCGGGTCGATCGCCGTCGTCGTCTTCACGGTGCTGCTCGGCCTCGTCTACCCACTCGTCATGACCGGGATCTCGCAGGTCGTGCTCCCGGGCAAGGCCGACGGCTCGCTGATCCGCCAGAACGGCACGGTGATCGGCTCGACGCTGCTGGGCCAGGCCTGGCAGAGGCCCGTGCTCGACGCGGCCGGCAAGCCCCGGAAAGACGCCAAGGGAAACCCCGTCACCGCCCCCGACCCCCGGTACTTCCAGCCCCGGCCCTCGGCGACCGGCTACAGCGCCTCAGTGACCTTCTTCGCCAACCGCGGTCCCGACCAGGCCACGACGGCCGCCCTGACCCGCCAGCACCTCGACGCCTACCTCGCCCTCGAGAAGCCCTACGACCCCGGCCTGACCCCCGCCCTGGTGCCGATCGACGCCGCGACCTTCTCGGCCTCCGGGGTCGACCCGGACATCTCGAAGGCGAACGCGGCGATCCAGGCGCTGCGCATCGCCGCCGTGCGCCACCTGCCGCTCGCTCGCGTGCGCGCGCTCATCGCCGCCAACACCGACGGCCGCGCGATCGGGGTCTTCGGCGAGCCGGGGGTCAACGTCACGACGCTCAACCACGCCCTCGACCAGGGAGCTCGATGAAGCCCCAGCGCGACTCGCTCTTCAGCGCGGAGATCGTCCGCCCGGCGATCCTCGCGTCCTTCGCCAAGCTCGACCCGCGGATCCAGATCCGCAATCCCGTGATGTTCGTGGTCGAGGTCGGCGCGGTGATCTCGACCGGCGCATGGCTGATCCAGGCCTTCGGCGGCCACTCGGTCGGGGGCGGCCACGAGCCGGCGTGGTTCACGTTCACCGTCGCGGTCTGGCTGTGGCTGACCGTCGTGTTCGCCAACATGGCCGAGGCGCTGGCCGAGGGCCGCGGCAAGGCCCAGGCCGACACGCTGCGCGCGATGCGCTCGGAGACGACGGCGCACATGCGCGACGGCTCGACGCGCGCGGCGTCCGAGCTGCACCGCGGCGACGTCGTGGTCGTCGACGCCGGCGAGGTGATCCCCGGCGACGGGACGGTCATCGAGGGCATCGCCACCGTCGACGAGTCGGCGATCACCGGCGAGTCGGC
>JAOPZW010000470.1 GCA_025963905.1 Solirubrobacterales bacterium
TCGACACCAAGGCCGCGAACTTCCGCACCCTGGCGGGCAAGATCAAGTCCGCCGGCGCCGACTGCATGTTCTTCGGCGGCATCACCCAGAACAAGGGCGTGCAGGTCTGGAAGGACGTCAGCGCGGCCAACCCGGGCATCAAGAAGTTCGGCCCCGACGGCGTCGCGGAGTCGCCCTTCACCTCGAAGCTCGGCAGCGCCCAGAGCAACACGTTCATCACGAACCCGACGCTGGACCCGAAGCTGTACCCGCCGGCCGCGCAGGACTTCTTCAACACGTACAAGCAGAAGTTCGGCAAGGACCCGGAGCCCTACGCGATCTATGGCTACGAGGCGATGAAGGTCGCCCTCCTGTCCATCCAGAACGCCGGGGACAAGGGCAACGACCGTCAGGCCGTGATCGACGCGTTCTTCCACATCAAGGATCGCGACTCGGTCCTCGGGAAGTACTCGATCGACCAGAACGGTGACACGACCCTCTCCGACTACGGCGGAGACACGGTCAAGAACGGCAAGCTCGTGTTCAACAAGGTCATCAAGGCGAAGACCACGGGCTAGACGATGACGTGACGGTGGAACCGGCACGGGCCCGGGCGCTGAGCGCCTGGAGCCCCGGCCGGTTCCTCGTCGTCTCACCGCCACAGAGAGCTCCACATGGAAGCCGCTTCGATCCCAGAACCAGCAGGCCCGGGCATCACCCCGCGCCGCTCGCCGCTCGGCATCGTCACCGACAACATCCTGTGGGTCCTGATGGGGCTGGCCCTGGTGGTCTTCTTCGTCAGAGACCCCCAGCAGACGCTGGACGACGTGAAGACGGGCCTCTCCAACGGCACGATCTGGGCGCTCATCGCCCTCGGCTACACCCTCGTCTACGGCATCATCGAGCTCATCAACTTCGCCCACGGCGAGGTGTTCATGATCGGCTCGTTCGTCGCGGTCTCGATCTGGCAGACGTTCGGCGTCGACGAGAAGTCCGCGCTCATCGTGCAGCTGCTGATGATGCTCGCGGCCCTCGCGATCGCGATGGTCGCGAGCGGGACCCTCAACGTCATGATCGAGCGCGTCGCCTACCGGCCGCTGCGCGGCGCGCCGAAGCTGGCGCCGCTCATCACCGCCATCGGCATGAGCTTCATCCTGCAGAACGTCGGCCTGCTGTGGCGCCCCACGCCCGACACCTCACCGGACCTCATCGGGTCCCAGAACACCTACTTCAAGATCTTCGGCGTCGCCATCGTGCACTCCGACGTGTTCGCCGTCGTGGTCACCGTCCCGCTGCTCGTGGCGCTCGTCTGGTTCGTGGGCACGACCCGCTACGGCAAGGCGATGCGCGCCACCGCGCAGGACCCCGACGCGGCCAGGCTCATGGGCATCAACGTCGACCGCACGATCTCGCTGACCTTCCTGCTCGGCGGCCTGCTGGCCGGCGCCGCGGGCCTGATCTATGCGCTCTACAACGGCACGATCCAGTTCAACCAGGGCTTCACAGCCGGCCTGATCGCGTTCACCGCGGCGGTGATGGGCGGCATCGGCAACCTCAAGGGCGCGGTCGTCGGAGGCCTCATCATCGGCGTCATCCAGTCCCTCTCGGACGACCACTACGGGCAGGTGTGGACGCCCGCCGTGGTGTTCGCGATCCTGATCCTGATCATGGTCTTCCGTCCACAGGGCCTGTTCGGCGAGGAGACGAGGGAGGGATGAGCACCGTCGCCGCGACGCTGCGGACGAACGCGACGAACCTGACGCGCCTCCTTCCGCGCTGGGCGTGGGGGATCGGCTTCCTCGCGCTCGCCCTGCTGTACCCCTCCATCCTCGACCAGCTGCTCGCGTCGCCCGACGACCTGCTGGACGCGTCGATCCAGACCCTCGCCTACATCATCATGGCGCTGGGGCTGAACATCGTCGTCGGCTTCGCCGGGCTGCTCGACCTGGGCTACGTGGCGTTCTTCGCCATCGGGGCCTTCGTCATGGGCTGGCTGGGGTCACAGCAGTTCCCCAACGTCAGCGGCGGCCACGGGATCCACATCCTCACGCCCATCAAGAGCGCGTTCGGCAGCGACCTGCCGGGCATCCACATCAACTTCTTCCTCGTGATCTTCATCGCCGCGGCGTTCACGGCGATCTGGGGCGTCATCCTCGGCGCGCCGACCCTGCGCCTGCGCGGCGACTACCTGGCGATCGTGACGCTGGCGTTCGGCGAGATCGTGCCGCGCGTCTTCGAGAACTCCACGAGCGGCATCTTCGGGATCGGTCACACCAACTTCTCCAACGGCCGCCAGGGCATCACGCCCATCGACAAGATCAACCTCCCCTGGACCAACGAGACGTTCAAGTACCCGCTGGAGCTGAAACCCGTCTACTACGTCGGTCTGGGGATGGTCCTCCTGGTCGTCTTCTTCAACCGCCGGCTCCGCGACTCGCGCCTCGGGCGCGCGTGGATCGCGGTGCGCGAGGACGAGGTGGCCGCCGCGGCGATGGGGGTCAACCTCGTGCGCACGAAGCTGTGGGCGTATGCCATCGGCGCCGCGCTGGGCGGGTTCGCGGGCGTGTTCCTCGCCACGTACAACAACACGGTGAACGTCGACCAGTTCGAGTTCGGCTTCTCGGTGTTCATCCTGTCGATGGTCATCATCGGCGGGATGGGGAACATCTGGGGGGTGATCCTCGGTGCGGTCGCGCTCTCGCTGTTCAACCGGTACGGGCTCAAGCAGCTCAACGGGGTGCCCGACAAGATCGGCCTGCACTTCGACCTGACCGCGGTCAACTACGGGATCTTCGGCTTCTTCCTGCTCGTCATGATGGTGCTGCGACCGGAGGGCTTCATACCGTCGGGCCGCCGCAAGCTCGAGCTCCACGAGTCCGAGATCGACGAGAGCGACCACATCGGCACCGAGTCCGACCACCAGCTCTACGAGGTGCGTCAGGGATGAGCGACGCCTACGACGGCGGCGCCGTCAGCTCCACGGCCGCCGAGGCCCACGGCACAGTCGACGCCGAGACGGGCGGCATCCTCCTCGAGGCGTCCAACCTCTCGAAGGTGTTCGGGGGCCTGGTGGCGGTCAACGACGTGACCTTCCGGGTGCCCCACCGCGGGATCGTGTCGCTCATCGGGCCCAACGGCGCGGGCAAGACGACGTTCTTCAACTGCATGACCGGGCTCTACCGGCCGACCACCGGCCGGGTGATGTTCGACGGCAAGGACATCACGGCGAAGCGGCCCGACCTCGTCACCAGGGCGGGCGTGGCGCGCACGTTCCAGAACATCAAGCTGTTCCGCACGATGACCGCGATCGAGAACGTCCAGGTGGGCATGCACGCGCGGCTGCGGTCGCGCGTGACCGGCATGGTGCTGCGCACGCCCTACGTGCGCCGCGAGGAGCGGGAGGCCCGCGAGAAGGCGCGCGAGCTGCTGCGGTTCGTCGGGCTCAAGCGCCACGACGAGCTGGCGATGAGCCTGCCCTACGGCGACCAGCGCCGCCTGGAGATCGCCCGCGCGCTGGGCTCGGACCCGAAGCTGCTGCTGCTCGACGAGCCGACGGCGGGCATGAACCCCCAGGAGTCCGAGGAGCTGCGCAAGCTCATGGAGACGCTGCGCAGCGAGCGGGGCATCTCCGTCCTGCTCATCGAGCACGACATGAAGGTCGTCATGAACGTCTCGGACCACATCACGGTGCTCGATCACGGCGAGAAGATCGCCGAGGGCTCGCCGAAGGAGGTCCGCGAGAACCCGCGGGTCGTCGAGGCCTACCTCGGGAGCCAGGCATGAGCGCCCAGGCGACGCCGGAGCCGGCGACGACCGTCGATCGCGGGCGTCCGCTGCTCCAGGTCGACGACATCCACACCTTCTACGGCTCGATCGAGGCGCTGAAGGGCATCTCGCTGGAGGTCTACGAGGGCGAGATCGTCACGCTCATCGGCTCCAACGGGGCGGGGAAGTCGACGACGCTGCGGTCGATCTCGGGCATCGTGCCGCCGAAGATCGGGACGATCACGTTCAACGGCCGCGAGATCCAGCGCCTCCCGGGGCACCAGGTGGCCGAGATCGGGATCGCCCAGTCGCCCGAGGGCCGGCGGATCTTCCCGCGCATGACGGTCCTCGAGAACCTCGAGATGGGCGCGTTCACGCGCCGCGACGCCAAGGGCATCCGCAGCGACATCGAGCGCGTGTACACCCTGTTCCCGCGGCTGAAGGAGCGCGAGCGCCAGAAGGGCGGGACGATGTCCGGCGGGGAGCAGCAGATGCTCGCGATGGGCCGGGCGCTCATGGCCCAGCCGCGGCTGCTGCTGCTCGACGAGCCGTCGCTCGGCCTCGCCCCGGTGATCGTCGACAAGATCTACGAGATCATCCGCGAGATCAATCAGCAGGGCACCACCATCCTGCTCGTCGAGCAGAACGCCAACTACGCCCTGGACGTCTCCGACCGCGGCTACGTCCTCGAGACGGGCACCGTCGCGCTGACCGACGACTCCGACGCGCTGCGCCACGACGAGCGCGTCATGGCCGCCTACCTCGGAGCATGACCGCCGCCACCCTGATCCTCGCTGCAGTGGGCGCCAAGGCGTTCTACCTGCTGCTCGTCTGGCTGGCCTCGGCGATCGCCTCCAGCGAGCTCTCCAATCGCAAGGGCTACGGGGAGAAGTGGGGGCTCGGGACCGGGCTGCTGCTCAGCGTCGTCGGCGTGATCATCTGGCTCGTCGTGCCCGCCCGCGAGCACTCGCGGTGGAAGACGCGCCGGGCTCGCAAGGATGCCGACGAGGAGCCCGCGGGGCGCTCGACCTAGCCACGCCTAGGCCAGGACGTCGCGCAGCGCGGCGTCGAGGTCGGCGTGGTCGAAGGCGAACCCGAGCTCCAGCGGCCGGCGGGGCACCGCGCGCTGGCCCTCGGTGACCATCTCGGCCATGTCGCCGTAGAGCAGGCGCAACGCCGCTGCGGGGACGGGCACGACCGCCGGGCGGTGGAGGACCCGGCCCAGGCGCCGGGAGAACTCGCGGTTCGTGACCGGCTCGGGGGCGGTCCCGTTGACGGCGCCGCTCCAGTCTGGGCCGTCGAGGGCCGCCAGATACACGCGCACGAGGTCGCCGGCGTGGATCCAGGGCAGGTACTGCCCGCCGCCGGCGACGGGGCCGCCGACGCCGGCGCGGAAGGGCGGGAGCATCTTCGGCAGCGCTCCGCCGTCCTTGTCGAGGACGACCCCGGTCCGCACGTTGACGACCCGCATGCCGAGCTCCGCGGCCGCCGAGGCCTCGCGTTCCCACGCGACGCACACCTCGGCCAGGAAGCCCGCGCCTGGGCCCGTGGCCTCGTCGACCACCTCGTCGCCGTGGCCGCCGTAGTAGCCGACCGCCGAAGCCGACACGAGCACGTCCGGGCGCGGCCCGGCGGCCCGCAGCCCGGCGACGAGGTTGCGCGTCCCGGTCTCGCGGGTGTCCCGGATCGCGCGGCGGCTGGCGTCGGTCCAGCGCTGGGCGACGCTCTCGCCCGCGAGGTGCACCACCGCGTCGCGCCCCTCGAGCGCGGCGGCGGGGGCGGGCTCGTCGAGCGGCCTCCAGGCGTGGACGGGCACCCCGAGCTCCTCGCGCGCCCGCTCGGGGTTGCGCGACAGGGCCGTCACCTCGTCGCCCCGCGCGCGCAGCGCGCGGACGAGCCCGCGCCCGATGAGCCCCGTCCCCCCGGTCACTGTCACCTTCATCTGATGCCGGCCTCCTCTCGTGGTCACGTCGGAGGGGATACGGACGCCGGGGCGCCAGGGCCCAACGCCCCCGCCGATCAACCGGCGTGCAGCCGTTCGGCGTCGATCGCGGCGAAGCCGATCGTGTTCTGCGCCTCCGGTGCGGCGCCCGACGCGCGGGCCGCGTCCGCCACGGCGCCCGCGACGGCATCGGCGACGTCGCGGTTGAAGACCGAGGGGACGATGTAGTCCTCGCGCAGATCGGCGTCGGTGACGATCGCGGCGATCGCGCGCGCAGCCGCCACGCGCATCTGCTCGGTGATCCGGCTGGCGCGCACGTCCAGGGCCCCGCGGAAGACGCCCGGGAACGCGAGCACGTTGTTGATCTGGTTGGGGTAGTCGGAGCGCCCGGTGGCCATGATCCGCACGTACGGCGCGGCCTCCTCGGGGGAGACCTCCGGCGTGGGGTTTGCCATCGCGAAGACCATCGCGTCGCGGTTCATGCGCGCCAGCGCCTCGGGGGGCATGATCCGCGCGCCGGACAGGCCGATGAACAGGTCCATGCCGTCGATGACGTCGGCCGGGGCGCCCGTGAGGCCCTCGGGGTTGGAGACCTCGGCATACCAGTGCTTGGTGGGGGTCATGGTCCCGTCGCGATAGTCCTCGCGCTGCGTGGACAGCACGCCGCGTGAGTCGGCGCCGACGACGTGGCGCACGCCCGCGTCCAGGAGGATCCGCGTCACCGCGACCCCCGCGGCGCCGAGGCCGACAACGAGCACCCGCAGGTCCGCGAGGTCGCGCACCGTGAGCTTGCAGGCGTTGAGCAGCGCGGCGAGCACGACGATGGCGGTGCCGTGCTGGTCGTCGTGGAAGACCGGGATGTCGAGCTCGCGGTCCAGGCGCTCTTCGATCTCGAAGCAGCGCGGGGCGGAGATGTCCTCGAGGTTGATGCCCCCGAAGCCCGGTGCCAGGTTCCGCACGGTCTCGACGATCTCCTCGGGATCCTTGGTGTCCAGGCAGATCGGGAAGGCGTCCACGCCGCCGAACTCCTTGAAGAGCATCGCCTTGCCCTCCATCACCGGCATCGCGGCGCGCGGGCCGATGTCGCCCAGTCCCAGGACCGCGGTCCCGTCGCTGACGACGGCCACGGTGTTGCGCTTGATCGTGTACTGGAAGGCCTTCTCGGGGTCCTCGGCGATGGCCATGCACACGCGCGCGACGCCGGGCGTGTAGGCCATCGACAGGTCGTCGCGGTTGCGCAGCGGATGCTTGTTGTGCTGCTCGATCTTGCCGCCGACGTGCAGCAGGAACGTGCGGTCGGTGGTGTCGACGACCCGCGCGCCCTCGACGGCGTCGATCGCGCCGATGATGACCTGCCACTGGGCCGGATCGGCCGCGTCGATGGTGATGTCGCGGATGAGCTTCTCGCCCACCTCGACGAGGTCGACGGCGCCGATGGTCCCGCCGGCATCGCCGATCGCGGCGGCGACCCGGCCGAGCATGCCCGGCTTGTGATCGATCTCGACGCGGATCGTCAGGGAGTACTGGGCGGAGGGAGACGCGCTCACGGGTGGCGCAGCATACCTTCGGCGGATCCGCGCCCCCGCCCGCGGTCGCTAGGGTGGCCGACGTGGCTGACCAGGCCGAAGAGCTCTTCCTCGTCGACGGCAACTCGCTCGCGTACCGGGCCTTCTTCGCCCTGCCCGAGTCGATCGCGACGTCGACCGGCATGCCGACGAACGCGATCTTCGGCTTCGCCTCGATGCTCGTCAAGCTGCTGACCGAGCACGGCCCCAAGCCGACGATCGTGGTCTGGGACGCGGGCTCGTCGGGGCGCAAGGAGACCTACTCCGAGTACAAGGCCCAGCGCAGCTCGCGCCCGGACCTCCTGCGCGAGCAGTGGCCGCACCTCGAGCCGCTGGTGGAGGCCTTCGGCTATCGCAACGTGAAGGTCGAGGGCTACGAGGCGGACGATGTGATCGCGTCCATCGCCGAGAAGGCCCGCGCCCAGGACGTCCCGGTGGTGGTCGTCACCGGCGATCGCGACGCGTTCCAGATCATCGACGAGGACGGTCGCGTCAAGGTGATGGCCACCGGGCGAGGGATCACCGACACCAAGGTCTACGACCACCAGGCGGTGATCGACCGCTACGGCATCCCGCCCGAGCTGATCCCCGACTTCTACGGCCTCAAGGGCGACACCTCGGACAACATCCCCGGCGTCCCGGGCATCGGCGACAAGACCGCCTCGCAGCTGCTGCAGCGGTTCGGGACGCTCGAGGGCGTGCTCGGCTCGGTCGACGAGATCTCCGGCGCCAAGCGCAAGGAGAACCTCGTCAACCACGCCGACGATGCCCGCATCTCCAAGCAGCTGGCGACGATGCTGCGCGACATCCCGGTGGAGGTCGATCCCGCGCACGAGGCGGCCCGCGAGCCCGACCGATCGCGCCTGCGCGAGGTGTTCCGCGAGTTCGAGCTGCGCGCCCCGCTGCAGCGCCTGGAGGAGGCGCTGGGGGACGGCGATGCCGCCGCGCCGGCGCCCGCGGCCGAGCGGCGCCTCTCGGCGAGGGTCCGCCAGGGCACGATCGCCGACGTCGCCGGCTTCGGCGACCTGCTCGCCGAGGCGGCGATCGCCGTGCACGCCCCCGAGCCGGCCGAGGGCGAGCTCTTCGCCGCTCAGCCCGAGCACCGCTTCGGCCTGGCGGTCGGCGCGGAGGTGCTGGTCGGGCCGTGCGCCTCGGCCGCGGAGCTCGTCGACGCGCTCGGCGACCGGCCCGTGATCGCCCACGACGCCAAGGCGCTGGGCCGCGTTCCGCCGACCCTGGCCCACGACACCCTGCTCGGCGCCTACCTCCTGGAGCCCGCGCGGCGCGGCTTCCCGTTCCGCGAGATCTGCGAGGAGCGCGGCCTCGCCTGCGGCGTCGAGGACCCGGCCGGCGCCGACGCGGTGCTCATCGCCGCGCTGGCCGCCTGGCAGCGCGAGCAGATCGCCGAGCGCGGCCTCGAGCCGCTGATGACCGAGATCGAGCTGCCGCTCGTCACCGTCCTGCGGGACATGGAGATCGCCGGCGTGCGGCTCAACACGGAGCGCCTGGGCGCCATCGGCGAGCGCGTCGCGGAGGAGGTGACGCGCCTCGAACGCGAGATCTGGGAGCTGGCGGGGGACGAGTTCGTCATCGGCTCGCCCCAGCAGCTCGGCGCGGTGCTGTTCGACAAGCTCGGCCTCTCGCGCAAGCGCCGGGGGAAGACCGGCTTCTCCACCGACGCCCGCGTGCTTCAGGCGATCCGGGACGAGCACCCGATCGTCCCGCTGATCGAGCGCTGGCGCGAGCTCAACCAGCTCACGAAGACCTACCTCGAGGTGCTGCCCCAGCTCGCCGACGCCGAGTCGCGCATCCACACGACCTTCGTGCAGGCCGTCGCCACCACCGGGCGGCTCTCCTCGACGAACCCCAACATGCAGAACGTCCCGGTGCGGACCGAGCTCGGGCGCGAGATCCGGGGCTGCTTCGAGGCCGCCCCAGGCCACGTGCTGGTCGCCGCCGACTACTCGCAGGTCGAGCTGCGGGTGCTGGCCCACATCGCCGACGAGCCCGTGCTCAAGGAGATCTTCATCCGCGGCGAGGACGTGCATACGGCGACCGCGTCACAGGTCTTCCAGAAGGCGCCCGGGGACCTCACGCCGATGGACCGCTCGAAGGCCAAGATGATCAACTACGGGATCGTCTACGGCCTCAGCGACTTCGGCCTCGCCGACCGCCTCAACATCCCCCGCGAGGAGGCCAAGGCGTTCATCGACGCCTACCTCGAGCGCTTCCCGCGGGTGGCGGCGTTCATGAAGGCGACGATCGAGCAGGCCACCGAGGACGGTCACGTCACCACGCTGTTCGGGCGCCGGCGCCAGATCCCCGAGCTCAAGGCGCGCAACTGGAACGTGCGCACCCTGGGCGAGCGCCTGGCGGTCAACACGGTCATCCAGGGGACGGCCGCCGACGTCATGAAGCTCGCCATGATCGGCGCGCACCGCTCGCTGAAGCGCGAGGGCCTCCGGGCGCGCCTCATCCTGACCATCCACGACGAGCTGCTGTTCGAGGCGCCGCTGGACGAGGTGGACGCCGTCAAGGCGCTCGTCGAGCGTGAGATGGTGGCGCCGTGGGGCGACCGTGATCCGCCGCTCGCCGTAGAGGCAGGGACGGGCGCCACCTGGCTGGCCGCCAAGTAACGAGCTGGGCCCAGCCACGTGAGCGCCCGCGATCGAGCGCGGCGCTGATCGGCAGGGCGGCGAGCAGGATGAGCCACGGCTGCAGCGGAACGGCGAAGCGCTGTTCGGCGTTGATCAGCAGCGCGGATCCCGCGATCACGAGGCCGGTGAGCCACCAGCCGGCCGGCATGCGGCGCGCCCGGCGGTCGAACGCGCCGGCCACCGCCAGGAGCACCGTCAACAGCAGCCCCATGCGTACGAGCGTCGCCGCGCGCGTCGGGAGGCTGACCGTGTGGAGGGACCACGCCGACCACGAGGCGGACGACAGCCCGGTGAGGCGCAAGGCGTTGTGCGCCGCCACCCGCAGCGGGTAGAGCGGATGGTCGAGCACATAGCGCACGGCGACACCCTCGAGCGCCCGGTCGAGTGCCGCCTCGTCGAAGCGGTGGGCGGCCCGTACGGCGGGGTAGAGGCCCGACAGACGCGGGTCCTGCCAGGCCGCGGGCGCGGCGCGGTCGTGCGCCGAGACATCGTTGTAGGTCCCCGCCAGCGTGTTGCCGGTCTCGGTGCTGACCGGCACGAAGGCGTGGAGGACCTTGGCGTTGCGCACGGTCCACGGCGCCACGACGGCGATGCCGACCAGCACGATGGCGAGGGGCGCGACCGGCAAGCGCCCGCGCCACGCGATGAGCGCCACGGCCGGGAGGATGAAGAGGCCTTCGCTGCGCGTGAGCGCCGCGGCCCCCCCGGCCACTCCGGCGAGCACGGCCCACCCGATCGCGCGCGGCGCCGCGCGGGCCCGTAGGGCCGCCGCCACGGCCGCCAGGACGAGCGTCGTGAACAGCGGCTCGGAGATGAGCGAGCTCCCGAACACGACGAGCACCGGTGACAGCGCGGCAAGCGTCATGGCCACCAGCGCGGTGCGGCGGTCGAACAGCCGCGCTGCGACGATGCCCACGAGCGCCACCAGCGCCACGCCCACGGCGCATTGCGCCAGGCGGGCGTTCAGGGTGCCGTTCGCCAGCTGCGCGTGGACCGCGGCGAGGAACACGGGGAAGCCCGGCGGACGGTACGCCGTCGGCACCAGGTGATGGCCCATGTGGAACAACGGATAGCGATGCAGGCGCTCCAGGGCGAGCGCGTGCCGGACGTACGCGCGGTCGTCGTGGATCGGGACGTAGCCGCTGGTCGCGGCGAGCGCGGCCAGCCGCGCGGCCAGGGCGAGCGCGAGCACCGCCAGCCCGGCCGGGGAGCCCACGGTTCGCTGTCGGGACGTCGTCATACGCTCGGGCTGCGCGGGCATCCTGAGCGAGGATGACACGCCGGCGGCTTCGGGTGCGTCGAGTGGCGCCGAGGCGCTGCCAGGGTTAAAATCCCCACACGGCACGGTTCGAAGCGGAGGTGCTCGTCTCATGACGACGCTGCACATGCCTCGCACATCGCCCCGCATGAGTGCGGTGGCCGAGGGCGTGAGGGAGGTGTTCTGGGTCGTCGTGCTCGGCATCATCGCGGCCTACGTGTTCTTCGTGGCGCTGGGAGCGTTCTCGCCCGGCGAGGTCGCCGGCGTCTCGATCGCCGTGGTGATCCTGCTGGCGCTTTGGCTCGTGCACGTGGGGACCGCGCGGTGGTCCGAGCGCCACCGCACGGGCCCGCGGGACCACCGGGTCAGCTCCGGGCGCGAGCGCCGCGGGTTCTGAGAGACCGCAGGCCCTCACCGCAAGCTTCGGCGGCGGCCGGCGTTGTCGGCCTCCATGAAGCGCATCCTCCTGCTCGTCCTCGTGGCGGTCCTCCCCGCCGCTACGGCCCTCGCGATCGTCGCCGGGCGCTCGTCCACCACGACCCGGGCCGCCGCCTGCCCGCCGGGCTTCACCAGCCAGGCCCAGCGCGAGGGGATGATGGTCCGCGAGCGCCTGGCCGAGCAAGCCGCGCGTCCCGCCGCCAAGGACGAGGCCGGTGGCGAGCGTGCGAGTGGGAGCAACGGGGAGCGCGCCGCCGTGCGCGGCTGCCTGTCGCGCAAGCATCCCGAGTCCGTGGCCGACATCGCGGCCGTCAACGCCTTCCGTGCCGCCCGCGAGACCGCCCCCGCGCGGAGCCTTCAGCCCGGCGCCTACGCGGCAGCCAGCCAGGCCGCCCGTGACAAGGCCTCCAAGCCGCGGACGCTGGCGGGCAACGGCGGCGACTGGCAGCCCGGCGGCCAAGGCCCGCTGATCGCCGACGACCCGCGGTTCGCCGAGGTCAACGGCCTCGGCCTCGCCGACCTCGCCGGGCGCGTGACCGACTACGCCTACGACCGCGCGGCCAAGCGCCTCTACGCCTCCGTCGGGGAGGGCGGCGTGTGGGCCTCCGACGACCTGGGCGCGCACTGGACCTCGATCGGCGACTCGCTCCCGACGCAGGCCGTCGGCTCGGTGGCCTTCGTACCCGCCAAGGGGTCGCGGCCCGCGACCGTGCTCGCGCTCACCGGCGACGACGTCTTCGGCGGCGGCTCGACGTACTCGGGCCTGGGCGTCTACCGCTCGACCGACGGCGGGCGCACCTGGCGCAAGAGCGACGGCGTCCCCGATGCGGCGCTGGGCTTCCGCCTGAAGGTCGACCCGTCCAACCCCGACGTCGTCTATGCCGCGACCGGCCGCGGCCTGTTCCGCTCCTCCGACGGCGGCAGCACGTTCGAGAACGTCCGCCTGCCCACCGGGCGCCTGGGCGGCCGGCCCGACGGCGCCGCGCTCAGCCCCGACTGCACGGGCGACGCGACCACCACCAGCTGCTTCCTGGCCAACATGGTCACCGACGTCGTGATCCAGGCGCCCGACCGCTTCGGCCACAGGGGCGGCGCCGTGGTGGCGGCCGTCGGCTGGCGTGCGGGCAACAAGAAGAACGTCGGCGGGTTCGTCGAGTCGCCCAACAACGGCGTCTACGTCTCGACGACGGGCGCGGCGGGGAGCTTCGCCAAGGTCGACGCCACCACGTCCGGCTTCGCCGCGGGCACGACGGGGACCGGCGACTTCCAGGATGCGATCGGGCGGATCGAGCTCGGCGTGGCCGCGGGGAGCGCTCAGAACCACAACTATCTCTACGCGATCGTGCAGGACGCCTCCGCGTTCAAGAAGGGCGAGGTGTCCGGCGTCGACGTCCCCGAGAGCAGCCCCACGTCGACGCCGTCGAACACCTACCTGCGCGGCGTCTACGTCTCGAGCGACTTCGGCAGGACGTGGAAGCTCATGTCCAACGCGACGGGGCTGCAGGAGCCGACCACCGGATCCGCGCTGACCGTGACGGCCTGCGCGACGCTCTACTGCCCGGGCATCCAGGCCTGGTACAACGCCTGGATCGAGCCCGACCCGACGCAGACGTCGGCGACCGGCGTGCCGACCCGCCTGGCCTTCGGGCTCGAGGAGGTCTGGCAGAACGACGACCTGGTGGGTGGCCGCCAACCGCAGGACGGCCCGTCGAAGTTCAAGGTCATCGGGCGCTACTTCGGCGGCTCGTCGTGCCAGTTCCTGAGCACCGGCCTGCCCACATGCCCGACGAACCGCGGCGAGCCGAACTCGACGACGACGCATCCCGACCAGCACTCGGCGATCTGGGTGCCCCGCGACGACGGCGGCGTGACGCTCGTCGTGGGCAACGACGGCGGCGCGTACACCCAGACGGCGGGGCCGGGCGAGGAGCTCTCCAACACGCGCTGGGCGCGCGGCGCCCAGACCGGCTTCAACACGCTGCTGCCCTATGACGCCCAGGTGTCGCGCGACGGCACGATCTACGCCGGGCTGCAGGACAACGGCGAGCTCAGGATCGAGCCCGACGGGCGCCAGTTCGAGATCTACGGCGGCGATGGCGGGTACAGCGCGGTCGACCCCGCGGACTCGAAGATCGCCTACGAGGAGTACGTCCTCGGCGACATGCGCTCGACCACCGACGGCGGCCAGACCTGGACGAGCATCACGCCGCCCAGCGACACCTACCAGTTCATCAACCCGTTCGTGATGGACCCGTCCGACGCGTCGCACCTGATGACGGCGGGGACGAAGGTCTACGAGACGACGAAGGGCCCGAGCACCCAGACGTCCGACTGGCAGCAGGTCTTCGACCTGGGCACGGCCGCCAGCGGGGCGCCCAACCAGATGTCGGCGATCGACGTGCGCGGGATCCCGACCGGCGGCGGTCAGGGGCTTCCGACCGGGCCCAAGACGGCCGACGTCTCCTACACGGGCGGCAGCGGCACCGTGCCCGGCGCGGGCAGCGGCGCGCCCGGGACCTACGACGACCACCCGTTCACCATCGGGCCCAACGACGGCGACGCCTCGGCGACGATCCGCGTGACCTGGCCCGACTCGACCAACGACTGGGATCTGCAGGTCCTGCGCAACGAGGGGGGCAACCTCGTTCTGGTCGGCTCCTCCGCGCAGGGCGGCACGACGAGCGAGCAGGTCGTGCTGACCAACCCCAAGGCGGGCGACTACGTCGTGCGCGTGGTCAACTACGCGGCGACCGGGACATTCGACGCGACGGTGACCTTCACGCAGCGCTCGGCCGACCTGCCCGCGACCGCCAGCGCCGCCTACGTCGGCTACTGCGGCTACTGCGACCCGCTCAACGCCCGCCCGTTCGACAATGGCCTGGCCACGAACGTGGGCGGCGACAAGCCGGGCAGCGTCGGCTCGCCGGACGGCTGGCATCGCGCCGCCGCGGCCGGGCTGCCGCGGCGCTACATCACCTCGGTCGCCGTCGATCCGGTCGACCCGCGCACCGTCTACGTGACGCTCGGGGGCTACAGCCGCCGCTGGCTGCCGGTCGGTGCGCTGGGCGAGGAGACCCAGGGCGTCGGTGAGGGCCACGTGCTCAAGTCCACCGACGCGGGTGAGACGTTCACCGACATCTCCGGCGATCTGCCGGACGTTCCGGCCGAGGCCAGCCTCGTGCGCAACGGCCAGCTCGTCGTGGCGACCGACGTCGGCGTCTTCCTCGCGAGCGGCACCTCGGGCGGGAGCTACGAGCTGCTGGGCCGCGGGCTGCCCGCCGCGCCGGTCTACTCGCTGGAGCTCAAGCCCAAGGCGACGGACTCCGAGCCCGACACGCTCGTCGTGGCGACCCAGGGCCGCGGCGTGTACCGCTACGTCTTCGCAGACCCGCGCAAGAAGGGCTGAGGGGCGGTGGGGCGCTCAGGCCGCGGCGGTGTGCGCCGCCGCGGCCCTGGGGCCGCCGGCCGGGGAGGCGAGCGCGAACTCCGGCGGGGCGATCCGCAGGTAGTGCGCGAAGGACCAGTCGATGAACGACTGGCGGTCCATGGCGCCGAGGACCCGCGTGAGTGCGGGGCGGCGGATCGCGCGCCCGACGGCGTGCTGGACGCGCAGCAGCCAGCGAAAGGCGTAGAGCTTCTCGTCGCAGAACGCGGCGTAGCGCTCCAGCGCCTGCTCGCGGGCCTGGCGGCCCTCGACGACATGGCGCAGCTCGCGTCCGCACGCGAGGCCGAAGTAGAGCGCGGTGCGGATCCCCTCGGCGGTGGTGGGCAGGCAGTGACCGGCGCTGTCGCCGGCGAAGAAGATGCCGTCCTCGACCGCCGGGCGCATCTGGTGGGGAATCCAGTTGCCCTGGTAGCGGACCGCGTCCAGGCCGAGATCGCCGGCGAGGCGCACGGTCGGCTCCTTGACGTGGTCGCGGGGATCGAAGGAGCCGACCCCGACGCGGATCTCGTCCCCGGCGGGGAAGCTCCACGAGTAGCCCGAGCGCACGTACTTCGGGTCCAGCCACAGCTCGAGGTCGGCCGCGCCGGCGGGCGGATGCACCTCGAGCCCGCGCGAGAGCCGGGCTTCGGGGGGCTGAATCGGCTGTGCCGTGCTGAGCACCCGCCGCCAGCCGAGCGCGTCGACGATCAGCGGCGCGGTGAGGTCGCCGCGGTCGGTGTGCACCGTGTGGCCGGTGCGCCCATCGACCTTTGCCGTCTCGAACCGGGCGTCGCACTGCTCGAACAGCAGGGCGCACAGCCGCGGGTAGTCGAAGGTCGAGAACGTCCACGGCAGGGCCCAGCGGAACGTCCGCGTGGGGGTGTGGATGACGAGCGCCCCGAAGGTCTGGCGTACGGCGGCCTGGAGGCCGAGGTTCTCCAGCCAGGCGGTGGGCGCCGCGCACGCGGAGGTCTGGCGCTCGCCGAGCTCGTAGCGGTCGATCATGAGCACGCGGGCGCCGCTGCCGGCGAGCTCGCGGGCGACCGCCAGCCCTGCGAAGCTCCCCCCGCAGACCAGGACGTCCCAGTCGCCGCTCAGGGTGGTGCGCGCGGCGCCCCGTTTCGTGGCTCGCACGGGCATCGGAGCGAGCATTCTAAGACCCGTGGCGATGCGCCCTGCGCTACCCTACGGCGTCCATGACCCAGACCATCAATCCACCGAGCGAAGCCAAGGTCGTCGAAGGTTCCGACGGCCTGCTGCTCGAAATCGACGGGCAGATCGTCCCGAACTACGACGCCACCTTCGCCCCCTTCGAGGAGGGCGAGGTCGTCACCGGCCGAGTCGTCCGCATCGACAACGACGAGGTCCTCGTCG
>JAOPZW010000491.1 GCA_025963905.1 Solirubrobacterales bacterium
CGGGTCTCGCGGACTCCCGCGTTATCTGAGGAGTCGAACGCGTAGTCCTGGCCGCCGCTGTGCCACCCGTCGCTCCACAGGCCGCCGCGCGCGTTGGCGATACCCGGGGCGGAGTCGTCCTCGAGGCGGACCGTCGCGCTGTAGAGATTGGCGGTCGCCTGCAGGTAGTCGTGGCCCGCATCGCCGGTGCTGCTGGTCGGGCACGAGCCGTAGGCGCAGTACGCGTCGATATAGATGACGCCTTGTCCGGTCAGTGGGATCCACTCTCCTGCCGAGCTGACGTCGCATGCGCCGGTCCCCGCCGGACACCCGCGGATCACCTGGGTGCCGTCGGAGAGCGCGCCCTCCCAGTTTGAGGCCGCGTGGTAGAAGCGATACGACGCGAGGAGCCCGACGATGCCCGTGCCGGCCGGCGCGAAGAACGCGTACTGCGCGACCGCACCCGGACCGACGCTGGCCCCGCCCGCACCGACAGCGTTCCTCGTCACGAGGCCACGACGACGGTCGCCGCCCGAGGGGCATGCGGCGTACGCCGCCATCTGGGCGTCGTTTGTGAGAGGACGCCATGAGTTGTTGGCGCTCCCTGGGGCGGCATCGCAAGCGACGACGTCGTAGGTGCCTGCGCGCGCGGGCGCTGCATCGACGACCGCCGCGGCTGCGACGAAGACGAGTGCCGTGGTTGCGCTTCGTGCTGCCACGAGGCGATTGAGGCGTGCCCGGGTCATGGGAGGAACTCACCTCCGCCGCCGCTGGACGCCGCCGCCGGAGTGGAGCTCGCGCCCTGCGAGCCGACGTTCCCCGGACCGAACTCCGTGCTTCCGGCCGGCGCTGGGGACGGACGCGGGGGAGCCGAGGCCGAGCGCGACGCGGACGGAGTCGAGCGCGTGGCGCCGTGGGTGACTGGAGCCTGCTGGGTCGCCGGCGCCCGTGCGACGACGCGTGTCGGCGGCGGGTCGTGGTGGTCCGCGGGTGCCGGCCTGTGCGGCGGCGCGTAATGACCGGGTGACGACCCGCGGTCGAGACACACAGCGGTCGCGCCGATCGCCACGCACGTTAGCGCCACCTTCGCCGCAGCCCCAGCGCCGATGGTCGCGGCGCCTCCTGCGGCCTGTTCGGGCGAGACGTGCGCCTCACCGCGGGAGAGCGCGTTGGCGACGACGCGCTTGAGCGAGGCGGGCACGTTGCCAACGCGATCGAAGACCGGGATCCCCCAGTCGAACTCCCGGTCGACAAGGACCGGCATCGGCGCGAGGGCGGCGATGCGGTCCATCGTGAAGTGCAACTGCCGCAGGATCGCGCGACACCCGGCGTCCTCGGCCACCATCCGCCGGGCGCGCTGCACCTGGGCGGCACTCGCCTGGCCCAAGAGGCATGCGAGGAGCAGGCTCCTCTGCCGGCGTCGGTACGGCGACTCACCGCTCTCGTCGACCGCGAGCTGCGCTTCGACGCGGTGGTACGCCTCGGTGACGATCTTCTCGAGCCGCTTGGCGCTGACCCCGAGGCGCTGCTGGATCTCCCGGGAATCCATGTGCGACTCGAAGCGCAGCTTTATGACCGCCGCGTGCCGCTCGTCGAGGCTGTCGACGACCTGGCGGGCGATCGCGGCGTCGAGATGGATCTGCGCCTCCTCGTCGGGTGGCGTCGTCGCCGGCGCGTGGGCTCCGAAGAGGTGGCTGGCCGGATCGAACGGGTCGGCGCGGTCGCTGCGCACCCGGTCGCGGGCTCGACGCCACGCGATCGTGCGAAGGACCATCCGCAGGTCGCCGACGGGCTTGCCCTTGGCCTGCATCTCGAGCAGCTCGGTCCACGCCTCTTGGTAGATCTCCTCGTGATCCGGGAGGCGACTGAAGCCGCGTGTGAGAAGACCCATGATCTCCTCGCGGTAACGAGCGTAATCGTGCTCGATCTGACGGGACTCGACGAATGATGGGCTGGACACGGCGGACTCCTTGCGACGGGGTGCTGCCACTCATGTCGCCGGAGTCGCTGGCCACCCCCGTGTCTGTTTTCCCATTTTTTGCGCCATTGACTCGCCAGGGGGCGGATCTCCGGTTGCGCGACATGGAGGCGTGAGACCCGTAGCCCAGTGTGAACGCCTGGCCTCCTCGGCCACGGCGGTTGGACCGACTCGGCTTCAGCTTGGCATCGCCGCCGACGTCGACCGGTCGCCTTCGGCTCTGGCGCTGCGCGCCACCCCGGTCTCCTGGCGGCGATGCGCTGTTGGGCCTCGTCTCACCAACCACCGGTCCGAGGAGGATCCAGATGAACACCATCAATCTCACCGGCCGGCTCGTGCGCGACCCGGAGTTGCGCGAGACGAGCACCGGCGACCCTGTCTGCGCTCTACGCATCGCGGTCGACGGCATGGGCCGCTCCAACAGCGTCGGCTACATCGACGTGTCGGTCTGGGGCAAGCCTGGCGAAGCGTGCGCCCGCCACATCGCCCGAGGCTGGCTCGTCGGCGTCTCCGGTCGGCTCGAGTACCGCGAGTGGGTGACTGACGACGGCACGAAGCGCTCCGCGCACGCCGTCGTCGGCGCCGTCGACTTCCTCGCGGCGCCGCGCGCCGATCACGCGACCCCGGAGCCGGCCGCTGCCTGACGTGAGGACAGGCCCGCGGCGCAAGCCGCGGGCCGTCCAGCGAGCTCGCATTCGTCATGCCCGCCCAGGTCACCACCTATCTACGCGCGCTCATGTGGGGCGCCAGCAACGACTCGTACGTTGAGGTGCGCTTTCGGCGCCCGGGCGGGATGGGCCAGCTCTTCTTCCCTGTCGAGCGACTCCATGACGCCGCCCGTGTGATCGACGGGCTTGGCGTGCGGACCGACGTTTACGTCGGCGTGGCCCCACGAACGGTGCCGGCCGGCGACCGATCTGCCGTGGCCGACGGCCGGGTCGCCTGGGTCGACTGCGATGGCTCCTTGGCGATCGAGCGGTTGCAGACGTTCGAGCCGGCGCCGTCGTTGGTCGTGCGCTCCGGTTCGCCCGGAGCGTGCCATGCCTACTGGATGCTCGCGCGAGCGCTGCCGGTGCCGGCGATCGAGCGGCTCAATCGGCGGCTTGGAGCGGCCCTCGCCGCCGACGCTCATGCCGTCGACGCCGCCCGCGTACTGCGTCCGCCGGGCACGCGCAACTTCAAGCACTCGCCGCCGACAACGGTCGAACTCGCACGGCACTCCGACGAGCGTGTCGACGTCCGGCGCTTGGAGCGCGCGCTTCCGGACCTCACGCCGCTCACCGTGTCGAAGGGCTCGCCGCGTGCCGGCGAGCCGCACGATCCGCTGCTGGCCATCGCGCCTGCGGAATACGTGCGCACGCTGCTCGGCGTCGAGGCGGATCGCGCGCACAAGGTCCGCTGCCCGTTCCACGACGACCGGACGCCGAGCCTGCACGTCTACGACGAGCCCCACCGTGGATGGCACTGCTTCGGCTGCGGGCGCGGCGGATCGATCTACGACTTCGCAGCGAACCTCTGGCAGCTCGACACCAGAGGCGGCGACTTCCTCACGTTGCGCAAGCAGCTTCGCCGGGCGCTCGGCGTGTAGCGGGTTCCCGCCGTTGCGGGGGCCGGGCGCCGCGCAGCTTCGCACGCCATCCGGGCGTGCGCTCTCGCGGGCACCGGACCCCGCAACGGGCGGGGCCTCGTCGGAAGGAGGCCACCATGGGTGGCTCCACGCAGTTGCGCGGAGACGAAGCGCAGCTCTACGAGCAGTACGCGCAGCGCCTGGAGCGCGTGGTCACTTCCCAGGTGCGGTCGTCGCGCGTCGTCGTCGAGGAAGCGTGCGCGAACGCATGGCTGATCCTGCTGCGGCGCCAACCGGCACGGCAGACCGCGTGGCCGTGGCTGAAGGTGGTCGCCATCCGAGAGGCATGGCGGCTCGACGGACTGGAGCGCCGCAC
>JAOPZW010000509.1 GCA_025963905.1 Solirubrobacterales bacterium
CGCTCTACGTCGACGGCGCGAAGTACATCCTCGAGGACATCCCCGTCGTCCTCGCCAAGGCCAACCAGGCCCTCGCGACGCTCGACAAGTACCGCACGCGCCTCGACCAGGTCTCCACGCGGCTGACTGCGCTGGAGTTCGAGGGCGGCGCGACGCTGCACGACGTCCTCACGGTCCTGCAGCGCTCCGAGCTGGTGACCCGCATGGCCGTCGAGATCGAGCGCTACATCGTCGAGCTGGGCACCGAGGGACGTCTCATCGAGATGCAGCTCGAGGAGACCATGGTCGGCACCGCCGGCGACAAGGCCGCGCTGGTGCACGACTACCTGGCCGCGGACTCCGACGACGTCTTCGCCGGTGCGCTCGACCAGATCGGGCGCCTGCCCCACCAGGACCTCCTCGACTTCGGGCGCCTCGCCGAGCTGCTCGGCTACGACCGCAAGCTCAACACGCTCGACTATCCGGTCTCGCCACGCGGCTACCGGATCCTCGGACGCATCCCGCGCCTCCCGAAGCTCGTCGTCCAGCAGATCGTCACCGAGTTCGGCGGCCTGGACGAGATGCTCGCGGCGACCGATGCCGAGCTCGAGACCGTCGAGGGCGTGGGCGAGATCCGCGCCAAGGACATCCGTGAGGGCCTGAGACGGCTCCAAGAGATCAACCTCGTAGACCGCTACCTACAGACCTGACACCCGACCGCAAGAGACGGACCCGAGGCGGAGCCGCGGGCCTGACGACCAAGGAGGATCACCATTCCCGACGCGAACGAAGTGCAGCTCGTTGAAGACCTTGAACTCCCGGTGCTCGAGAACATCGAGTTCGAGTGTGGCGACAACGTCGTCTATCCACACCACGGGGCGGGCCAGGTCCTCAAGAAGGAAGTTCGCAAGATGTTCGGTGAGGAGCGCGAGTACCTCACCATCAAGATCCTGCACAACGACATGACGGTCATGGTCCCGTGCGAGAACGCCGCCTTGGCCGGCCTGCGTCGTGTCATAGACGAGGAGACCGTCCAGAAGGTCCTCGCCGTGCTGCAGGATGAGATTTCGGAGATGCCCAAGAACTGGAACCGCCGGTTCAAGCACAACCGCGACAAGATCAAGACCGGGGACATCTACGAGCTGGCCGAAGTGGTCCGCAACCTCGCCATCCGCGAGCACCACAAGGGCCTCTCCACCGGTGAGAAGCAGATGTTCACCCGGGCCAAGAAGATCCTCGCCTCCGAGCTCATGTATGCGCTCGACAAGGACGAGGACGAGGCGGAGGAGCACCTCGACAACCTGCTCGCCGCGTCGGCGGGCGCGCAGGTCGCCGCCACCGGCTGAATCGAATGGCGGTCGCGTTGCTCGTGGCCGCCGGTCGTGGCGAACGCCTTGGGTCCGATGGGCCCAAGGCGTTCGTCATCTGTGCGGGGCGCCCGATGCTCGAGTGGAGCATCGAGGCCCTGCGGGCCGTCGCCGAGATCGAACGGATCGTGGTGGCCCTGCCGCCCGGTGTGACGGCCCCGCCAGGGACCGTCGGCGTCCCGGGCGGCGAGCAGCGCTCGCAGTCCGTGCAGGCCGCGCTGCGCCACGCGGCAGCCCAGGACGACGACGTCGTCCTCGTGCACGACGCGGCGCGCCCGCTCGTCACGCCCGCGATCGTGCGCGACTGCCTGGACACGCTCGCGTCCGAGGACTGCGACGCCGCGATCGCCGCGGCCCCGGTGGCCGACACGATCAAGGAGTCCGACGGGGAGGAGGTCGTGCGGACCCTGGACCGCACGCGGCTGTGGGCCGTCCAGACCCCGCAGGTGTTCCATCGCGCGGCGCTCGAGCAGGCCTTCGCCCAGGGCGCGGCCGCCGTGGCCGCCGCGACCGACGACGCGTCGCTGATCGAGGCCGCCGGCGGCACGGTGCGCCTGGTGCCCGCCCCGCGAGAGAACTTCAAGGTCACCACCCCGGAAGACCTGCGCCTCGCCGACCTTCTGCTGCGCGCCCGCGGGTAGGACACGCGCGGGCCGGCGCGCCCGGGCGGCGGCCGGCGCGAGGCGGCTGGCACAATCCGGCGCCGTGCTGACCGACTACCACGTGCATCTGCGCCCCGACGACCGCGGGGCGACGTTCGACCGCCACATGACCGCCGCCAACGCGGAGCGCTACCGCGAGGCCGCCGCCGAGCGGGGGATCGCCGAGCTGGGCGTGAGCGAGCACGTCTACCGCTTCACGCAGGCCCTCGACGTGTGGCGCCACGACCTCTGGGTTGCCTCGGCCACCGACGATCTCGACGCCTATTGCGCGTTCGTCCGGGAGGAGACGGACCTGCGCCTGGGGATCGAGGCCGACTTCATCCCGGGCCGCGAGGACCGGATGGCCGAGCTGCTCGACGCTCGCGAATGGGACTACGTCATCGGCTCGATCCACTTCCTCGGCGACGGGGCGGTCGACTACGCGAAGTACGACGTCTGGAACCGCGCGGACTCGGCCGACAAGGTCTGGAGCACGTACTTCCGGTGGCTCGGCGAGCTGGCGCAGACGGGGATGTACGACGTGCTGGCCCACCCGGACATCGTCAAGTACTGGGGCGCCGGGGACCGCGCTCGCCCCTGGCCGGAGAAGGACCTGCGCCACTACTACGACCTCGCGATGGAGGCGATCGCCGACTCGGGGATCGCGGTCGAGGTCTCCACGGCGGGGCTGCGCAAGCCCGTCGGCGAGCTCTACCCCTCGCGCCAGTTCCTGGAGATGGTCGTCGACGCGGGCAATCCGATCGCGCTGTCCAGCGACGCGCACGCGCCCGAGGACGTCGGCCGCGACTACGACGAGGCGCTGACGGCGCTCGACGAGCTGGGCATCACGGAGCTGTGCGTCTTCGAGGGCCGCGAGCGACGGCTCGAGCCGATCGGCGCGACGTGAGCACCGTCAGCGGGATCGGCTGGGACTCCCATCGGCTCGTCGAGGGCCGCCCGCTGATCCTGGGCGGCGTCGTCATCCCGTTCGAGCGCGGCCTCGCCGGGCACTCCGACGCCGACGTGCTCGCCCACGCCGTCGTCGACGCCCTGCTGGGCGCCGCCGGCCTGGGCGACATCGGCCAGCACTTCCCCGACACCGACGAGCGCTACCGGGACGCCGACTCGCTCGGGCTGCTGCGCAAGGTCATCACGCTCCTGACCGGCCACGGCTTCGGCGTGGTCCACGTCGACACCACCGTGATCATGGAGCGCCCGAAGGTGGGGCCCCACCGCGACGCGATCCGCGCCGCGCTCGCGGGAGCCCTCGGGGTCGGCCCCGGCCAGGTGAACGTCAAGGCGTCCACCGGCGAGGGCATGGGCTTCGTGGGGCGCGGGGAGGGTGTCGCCGCCCTCGCCGTGGCGACGCTGACCACGGAGTAGCAGGGCCTGACGCATCCGCCTGCGGGCGCAGGCGTACGTGGTCCGAGGCCGGTTAGGGCCAGTTAGGAAAGGGCGATGCGGGCCCCAGTCTGAGCGCGTGCCGCGTCCGCGCGCGGCACAATCCCCGCCGTGGCCCATCAGCTCACCCTTGGCCGGGCGCTGCCCGGAGGACTCGCAGCGCCCGCCTGGGCGGCGCGCCACGTCGTCGTCCTGGTCGTGCTGGGCCTGACGCTCGCCACCTTCCTATGGCCTTCGGCGCCGACGTACGACCCGTGGGCGTGGATCATCTGGGGCCGCGAGATCCTGCACCTCGACCTGTCGACCGTGCAGGGTCCGTCGTGGAAGCCGCTGCCCGTGCTCCTCACGACGCCGTTCTCGGCGTTCGGCGGCCTGGCGCCCGACCTCTGGCTCTTCGTCGCGCGGGCGGGTGCGATCGCCGGCGTGGCGATGGCCTACCGGCTGGGGCGCCGGCTGGGCGGCGGGGCCGCCGGCGCGGCTGCCGCCGCTGCCTACGCGCTGGCGCCGTGGACGGTCTTCAACGGCGCAGTGGGCAACTCCGAGGGGCTGCTCGTCGCGCTCACGCTGGGCGCCGTCGACCGCCACCTCGAGGGCCGGCTGCGGCCGGCGTACCTCTGCGCGCTGGGCGCGGCCATGCTGCGCCCGGAGGTCTGGCCGTTCGTCGGCCTCTACGCGCTGTGGCTGATCTGGCGCGAGCCCGGGCTGCGTCCGCTGGTCGTCGCCGGGCTGGCGAGCCTGCCGGTCCTGTGGCTGCTTCCCGAGCTCTGGGGCTCCGGCGACCTGCTGCGCGCCGCGCACCGGGCCCGCACGCCGAGGGCAGACAGCGCGGCGTTCGCCGACCACCCGGTGCAGGTGGTGCTCGACCAGTTCCGCGTGATGCTGACGCCCGCGGTGTGGGTCGGGCTCGGTCTGCTGGTCCTCACCGCGCTCGCACGCCGCGCGCCCGGCCGGCGCGAGCTGGCCGTGGCCGGCGCGCTGCTCGCCGGGTCGGTCCTCTGGGTGGCCGAGGTGGCGGTGATGACCAACGACGGCTTCTCGGGCAATGCCCGCTATCTCATCCTGCCCGCCGCCCTTGCGTGCCTCCTTGCCGGCGTGGGGCTCGGATGGGCGGTCCGGGCCGTGGCCGGGGCGCCGCGCCGAGTGCCTGCGGCCGCCATCGCCGTGGCGGCGGCCGTGGCGTTCGGCGTTCCGTCCGTGCATGACCTGCCGCCCGTCCGCGACTCGGTGCGCTACGAGGCGAAGCTCACCGAGGGGCTGGCGGCCGCGGTCGACCAAGCAGGTGGCGCGAAGCGCCTGCTGGCATGCGGCAATCCCTACGCGGGCCCCTTCCAGGTGCCCTCCGTGGCCTGGCAGCTGCACGTCCACACCGTCCGCGTCCAGCTCACGCCGAAGCGCCCGGCGGTGGTGTTCCGTGCGCGCCCCAACGCGACCGCCCGCGCGCGCCCGTCGGTGAAGCGCCTTGGCGGTGAGGCCGCCGTGCGCACGTTCGCGAACACCGGCGGGTGGCGGATCGTCGGCGCCTGCCGAGGCACCGGCGGATGAGCACCGTCACCGCCCTGCCCGAGCGCCTGAGGGCGCGCGTGCTGCCCCTGACGCTGTCGCGGGTCGCGTTCGGCCTGCTCGGGCTCCTGGTCGTGTCGATCGTGCTGCGCACACAGGCGATCCACGGGCGCTTCTGGATCGACGAGGGCATCTCGACGGGGATCTCGTCGCACCCCTTCGTCGACATCCCCGGACTGCTGCGCCAGGACGGCTCTCCGCCGCTCTACTACCTGCTGCTCCACGTCTGGATGCTGGTCATGGGGTCGGGCGAGGCCGACACGCATGCGCTGTCGCTCGGGTTCGCGCTGCTGTGCATCCCGACCGGGTTCGTGCTCGGCCGGGAGCTCTTCGGAACCCGTGCGGCGTGGGCCTCGGCGGCGCTTGCCACGACGAATCCGTTCCTCACGTACTACGCGCAGGAGACGCGGATGTACGCGCTGGTCGCGTGGCTCAGCATGGTCGTCGCGGGCAGCTTCGCACTGGCCTTCGTCCGCCGCCGCCGCGGCTGGGTCCCCGTGTTCGCCGCGGCGCAGGC
>JAOPZW010000008.1 GCA_025963905.1 Solirubrobacterales bacterium
CAGTCGGCGGTGATCTGCGCTCGATGCTGATCGAGTCCCATTACGATCGTCATTACGGGGCCTCCTCAAGCTCCACGGTTGATGACCTGCGCGCATCATGCGCGCCTGAGCTGGGGAGGTCCCACTACGCCGCGACCACCGCCCGGCTCATGCCATCTATCGCGTGGATGCGAGCGTCTCAGTCGGCGCGCCCGCGACGCTCGCTCGGGACGATCAGGAGGTGTCCGACACGGCGCTCTACAACTGCTGCTTCCGCTTGGCGATGCGGTAGTGCAACGCTCTGGTTGCGCTTTTGAGGATCAGGACCACTCTGATCGCCCGTTCTCGGCGCTCCTGCTTTGATCACCGCGCGTGTATCTGGACCGCCCCGGCAGCACCCCTCCTATGCGGGAAAGGACGTCTCACGGCGCGGGGCGGGCTTGGCGCTCTGGTTGACGGACCACCGGGGCTGCAACCGAGGCTCGCGGCCCGACCGTCGGCCGGCGGGCCACGTTGATCATCGTCGTGTACTCGGCACCGCCCCCGGGAGTCGTCCGGATCGCAGGTGTGCGCGTCGGCATAGTTTCGGCACCCGACTGTCCTTTCTGAGGGTTGGAGCGTGAGCTCCGCCCGGAGGTTTGATCATGTCGGGAACTCGCAGGAAGCCTGGGCCGCTCGGTCCGTTCGTGGAGGGATATCGGGCGCGGTTATTGGAGCTCGGCTATTCGCCGGCGAGCGTGACGCGCTCGCTCGGGGCGCTGGGGCATCTTGGTCGATGGATAAAGGGGAGGGCGTCGACTGCGACCGGCTCGACGTCGGTGTAGTCAAGGCGTTCCTTGCCGCTCACCTCGATTGCTACGGACGGCTGCCTACGGCGAGCGTGATGCCGCTGCTGTCACGGGTTCCTTGGTGACTACCGGGACTGGCTGGCGGTCGAGCGGGCGCTCTCGCCTGAGACCGTCCGGGGGTACACGGGCTGGCACACCGGTTCCTCGCGGAACGAGTCTCGGCCGAGGATGAGTTGGGGGCGGGCGGCCTCACCGGAGCGGATGTGACCGGATCTTGCTGCGCGACTCCACGCGCATCAGACCGGGATCGGTGCGCTGCCACGCGAACCAGCTGCGCCAATCGTACTCCCGTGGCGCGCTGAAGTTACCATCTTCCGGCGCGCCGCTTGACTCGCTGTCCCGGACCCGGGTACGGTCCCGCGCCACGGGGGACAGAGGCCATGCCGTCGTGCGGGGTCCAGCCGTGGGAACCGGCCGCGCGCAGCTCGGGATGGCGTCTGAACCAAGGAACCTCGACCGAAGGATCTGAAGGGGTCCCAAATGCCGAAGAGGATGGCAGCACTACTTGTGATGGCCGCAGGCATCCTGCTCGTGCCGGCGGCCGCGCCGGCGAGCGCCGCGGACTTCAACCCAGGGGCCGGCACTTACACAGCGGACACCACCGCGCTGACGCTCACGGGCCCGGGTACGAGCATCACCGGGACCAACGTCGGTGGCGTCGCGGTGTTCAGCTTCGGCAACATCAACATCTCCGGGAGCGTGACGATCAAGGCGTCGGGCAGCCGCCCGTTCAAGCTCGTCGCTGCGGGCACCCTGATCGTGTCGGGTCTGATCGATGGGCGCGGGGTGAACGCGACCGACTTCACCGCGGGTCCGAACGCCGGCGGCCCTGGCGGCGGAGCTGGCGGAGCCGACGACACGCAGCCGGGCGCGGGCCCCGGGGGCGGCGGTGTGGCCAGCAACACGAACAACGGCGGGGGCGGCGGCGGGTTCGGTGGAAAGGGCGCGCGCGGTGGCGTCATGTCTGGCGGCCCTGGCACCGCCGGCGCCGCCGGCGCCGCCTACGGCAACCTGGACGCGTCGTCGTTGCAGGGTGGCAGCGGTGGCGGAGGCGCGACCGATGTCGTCAACGGTCCGGAAGGCGGAGGTGGGGGCGGAGGGGCCATCGCGCTGTTCGGCTCATCCGTGACGGTGACCGGCGGGGGAGCCGTGCTCGTCGATGGCGGCGGCGGAGCCGTCGGAAACGAGGGCGCCTCAGGCGGCGGCTCCGGGGGTGCCATCGTTGTCCACGCGGACACGCTGGAGGTCGACGGGCACCTCGGCGCCGGTGGCGGCAATGGCGGTGCGGGAGGATGCTGCGGCGACGGCGGCGGCGGCGGCGGCGGCCGGATCGCCTACCAGTACCGCACCCTGATCGCGGCCGGATCCACGGACGTCGGCGGCGGCACGACCGGGTCGAGGTCGACCGGCGGCTGCTGCTCCACGGCGGGCAACAGCCCAGACCCGACGGGCGCGGAAGGCGTCGTGACTAAGACCCAGGCGCCGAGCGCCACAACCAGCCCGGCGACCGACGTTACGTCTGCGAGCGCGACGTTGAATGCCACGGTCAACCCGAAGGCGAACGGGACGACGTACCACTTCGAGTACGGGACCACGACGGCCTATGGATCGGCGGTGCCCGCGCCTGACGCGTCCGCCGGCTCGGACACGGCCGACCACGCGGTTTCTCAGGCGATCTCGGGCCTTGCTCCGAACACGACCTACCGCTTCCGGGTGGTCGCGACGGACGTCATGGGCTTCACCACATACGGCGCCGACGTGGGCTTCACGACGCCTTCGCCTCCGCCACCGCCTCCGCCTCCGCCTCCGCCTCCGCCTCCGCCTCCGCCTCCGCCTCCCTCGCGGATCAGCTCGGCAATCAACAACGTGTGGCGGGTGGCCGGTCCCAACATCACCGCGATCACGCTGACGGCGAGCAACGTCCCGGCCGGGGCGACGATCACGATGACCTGCAACGGCAAGCCGAAGTGCAAGTTCAAGAGCAAGACGATCAAGGCCAAGAGCGCCGGCAAGATCGACCTCATGAAGGCGCTCGGGCGAAAGAACAAGCGCTTCCGCGCCGGTCAGAGCCTCGACGTGCGCATCACGCTGGCGGGCCGGATCGGCAAGGACATCGTCTTCAAGTTCAAGAAGGGCAAGATCCCGAAGCGCGCGACGCTCTGCATCGCATTGGGGGCGAGCACGCCGTCGAAGTGCTGAGCGCGGCTCAGAGGTCGGGCAGCGGCAGCCGCCGCTGCCCGATGCGGGCGCGGTAGAGCTCGGCGTAGTCCCCGGCGGAGCTCGCCGGGAACAGCGCGACGCGCCAGACGCGGTTCTCCGGCACCTCCACGAAGACCGTGAGGTCGCGGCCGGGGTAGACCCACTCCGAGCCCGGGAGCGCGACGGTGCCACGCGCGCTGTCGAGGATCAGCGCGGGCTCGCCGAGGCGCTCGCGCACGGCGGTCGGCGCGCCCGCGAAGGGCGGGTCGTCGATCGCCAGCATCCAGACCGCGGCGTCGTGCGGGGAGACCCAGAGCTCCGCGGGAACGCCCGCGGGCTTGAGCTCGCCGAAGCGGATCAGCGCCTTGCGCATGCCGAGGTCGCCCATCGCCGGGTCCTCGCCGGGGGCGTCGACGACCGGCGCGTAGGCCTCGGGAGGTTGCCCTGGGGGGAGCCCGAGCCAGCCGTCGAGGCCCTCGTCGAGCAGCCCGGTCAAGGCGATGGCGCCCGCGTCGCTCATGGCGCGGCGGGCGAGGCCTTGATGAGGTCGACCTCGCCGAGCAGGTAGGCGGCGAAGACGTTGCGCGGGCCAACGACCGAGATCATCTCCATCGCCTGGTGGTACGGCGATCGCCCGCTCGACACCGCGCACCGTGCGGCGCACCGGCAGGCGCGGGCTCGGCGAGCGCGTCGTATAGGGACACCGTCGACATCGGATGGACCAGCATCGTCGCCATCGTGCGCCGTCGTCAACGAGCGGAGCGCGGCTCCCGATGGCTCACGCAACCAACGATGGTTCACTCGTTCTGGGTAAGCATGGACGCCGCTCGCGGCGCCAGCGACGAGCCGGTCCAAGGCCGGCGCCCGCGTCCGGCGGGCCCCGAGTGACGGCGACGGAGCCATTGGGTACCCGCGCCGATCTGGGTACCCAATCGCAGCACAAAAGACCGCAAATAGCGAACTAGTCACTCGCGTAGCCACCCGACCAAGAACCCCAGTGTTTACCGGGGACTTCGGCCCAGTTAGAGATCTTTCGTCTCACGACTGAAAATCGTGGTGTCCCCCGGTTCGAGTCCGGGTCTCGCCATCTGAAAACCGCGAGCACATCGCGGTTTTCTGGTAAGCGTTCAGTCGGTCTGGGGGACATAAGCGGCCGGCGGCGAATCTCGTGGTGTGGAACGTGGTGAGGCCGAGGCGGTCTTCGGGCAGGGCCGCGAGGCGGTCGTGGCGGTGCTGCTGCGGATGGATGAGCAGATCGCGCGGCTTGAGAAGCGCGTCGCCGAGCAAGACGAGCGGATCGCCGGGCTTGAGCGCCAGTCCAGGCGCTCGTCGCGCAACTCGTCTCAGCCGCCGAGTCAGGATCCGCCGACGGCGCCCAAGCGCTCGAAGGATCCGTCGGGGCGCAAGCCGGGCGGCCAGCCCGGCCACGAGGGGAGGGGACGGCCGTTGTTGCCGGCGTGGGCGGTCGACGACGTCGTCGAGCACTGGCCGGCGAGCTGTTCGTGTGGGCATGCGTTCGGCGAGGGCGACCGCATCGGGGTGGGCGAGCCGGCGCGTCATCAAGTCGAGGAGCTGCCGGTGATGGCCGTGCGGGTCACCGAGCATCGCTGCCAGCGCGTGGTCTGCCCGGACTGCGGCAAGGGCTCGCGTGGTGAGCTGCCGGCGGGGGTGGGCGCCAGCGCGTTCGGGCCGCGCTACCACGCCGCGGTCGCGGTGCTGTCGACCCGCAACCGGATCTCGCGCCGCGACGTCGTCGAGCTGTGCGAGCAGCTGTTCGGCTCGCGGGTCTCAAGCGGCACGGTCGATGCGATCCTCACGCGCGTCGCCGACGCACTGGCCGCGCCGTGTGAGGACCTGCTTGAGCGGGTCCGCTCGGCGCCGGCGCTCAACATGGACGAGACGGGCTGGCGGCTGCGCGGCGCGCAGCGCGCGCTGTGGGGCATGTTCACCGACCGTCACGCGGTCGTGCGTGTCGAGACCGACCGCCACGAGGACCGCGCCAAGGATCTGCTCGGCGACAGCAGCGCGATCGTCACGTCAGATCGTTGGTGGGCCTACGGCCACCTGCCCGTCGCGCGTCGGCAGGTCTGCTGGTCGCACCTGCAGCGCGACTTTGCCTTCCATGCCGAGGGCCGCGGCGTCGAGAAAGAGCTCGGCGAAGCGGGCCTGCGGATCTGCGAGCAGCTGTTCTGGGCCTGGGAGATCTTCCAGCACACCGGCGACCGCGCCGAGCTCAAGCGGCGCGTCCGCGCGCTGCAGCGCGAGCTCAAGCCGATCCTGCGCGAGCATGCCGGCACGAAGGCCCGCTACCGCCAGGGCCGGCGCTTCGCGCGCAACGTCCTGAAGATCTGGCCGGCGCTGTGGACGTTCGCCAACCACGCAGGCGTCCAGCCGACCAACAACCACGCCGAACGCGCGCTGCGCGGCGCCGTCATCTACCGCAAGCTCAGCCTCGGCAGCCAATCCGACGACGGCGAGAAGCGCATCGCCCGGCTGCTGTCGGCCCACACCACCTGCCGCCTGCAGCGCCGCAGCCTCCACGCCTACCTCATCGACCTGCTCGGCGCCCACGCCCACAGCAACCCCGCGCCGCTGCTCGCCTGAGCCACGACGGGGCAACTGAACGCTTACGAAAGTCGGCATCACCGGACGAGCGCTTTCGCCATCCGAGCCCTCTCGGACTGAACAAGTCCAATGGCTGGACTCGCTCGTCCCTGCCCCCGACCCCGAGCGGACGCCTCCCGCGATCCCGATCAGCGGCTACCGCCCGGCAGTCGCCCGACTGCGGCGTCACTGCATCGAGAGACCCCGTCCTGAGATTCGCCAGAAGCGGTACTACCGCGCCTGCTCTCCCTGCGCGGGCTGTAGCCGACGCGGTCACCGATCCCGCGCCGGTGGGACGAGTTGGGAGCCTCCATGACGCGGGGTACGCGGACCTTGCTCCGCCCGGACGATGCGGAACTGCGCGAGTCCGTGACAGGCATCGATGTAGCGCGTACAATCAACCGATATGACGCCACATTCCGAGCCGCTGAAGACTGAGGTGGGAGTCCGCGAGCTGCACGACCGCCTCAGCCGCTACGTCCAGCACGTCCAGAACGGCGCCGAGGTTGTCGTGACGATGCGTGGCCGTCGCGTCGCGCGCCTCGTTCCCGTCGATGAGATCGACCCGCTGGCAGATCTGCGCGCCCGCGGCCTGGTTCGCGAACCAACCGCGCCTCGTAGCCCACGCGCACGGCGAGCACGGCTCAAAGTCCCCAGGCCCGTGTCCGACCTCGTCGCAGACCAACGGCGCTGATCGTCTACTTCGACACGTCGGCGCTGATCAAGCTGATCTTCGACGAACCCGGCTCCGAGCTCGCCGTGGAGCTCTGGGATCGAGCCGACCTCCTCGTCTCAAGCCAACTCGTCTACCCAGAAGCACGCGCCGCGATCGCCGCCGCTACTCGCGCGGGCCGCATCGACGCTCCGACGCATGTCAAGGCGGTCGCCGCGCTCGAGGATCTCTACGCCCAGTTGCGGATCGTCGCGATTGACGAACCACTCGCCCGCCAGGCCGGCGATCTCGCCACCCAGCACGCCCTGCGCGGCTACGATGCCGTCCACCTCGCATGCGCGCTGAACGTCGAAGGCGACGACATGCTGCTGGCAACGTGGGACAACGCGCTCAACGCCGCCGCGCGCGCAACCGGCCAGCTCATCGCCAACGACACCGGCTGAACCAGACGCTCGACGCAATACGAGCGCAGAGGTCACCCGCCGCAGCAGCGGCTTGTCGATTGAGCGCACCCATCGCCTGCGGTCTGGGAGCCAGCGCAGACGTCGCCAAGAAAGTCGCCAGAAAATCGAACCGGCGACGCATGGCCATCGAAAACCGCTTGAAACCGCGGCCCGTGCGATTTGACCTTCGGCCGTCCAGATCGAAGGTCAAATCTGCAAGAAACCCAGTATTCATGTGGGTTTCCGAGCGCGCCCGAGAGGATTCGAACCTCTGACCTTCGGTTCCGTAGACCGACGCGTACGGAACCGTCTTGGCTGTAGCAAGCCAAATCTCCGTGCTCAGGGCGCCAAGAATGCGCCAGAAATCCTCAGCTGTATCGCTTACCGCGCGGTCATCTCAACAGTGCGCCGGGCGGCTCCCGTCAGCGCGCGGTCGAGCACGGGGACATCTAACGACTCGCGGCAGGCACTCCCACGCGGCACACGTCGGCCCGGATCACGGCGAGCAGG
>JAOPZW010000054.1 GCA_025963905.1 Solirubrobacterales bacterium
CGCGCGACCCGTCGGCCGCGCCCGCGTGGAAGGTCGCGTCGCGGCGCACGGACTTTCGAAACTAGAAACGAAATCAGCCCGCACTAGTAGCGGGGCTGTTGCAATAAGTCAGACGGCCCGAGATCTCGGGGCGTTCCAAGCGCGCTCGATCACGGTTTGTACGCGCCTTGCGCGGTTCCCTTGGAACGATCCCGGCACCCTTGCCGCATAAACGTGTGACTCCTGCTTGGTGAGCCGGGAAGCGTCGGCTCGCGTTAGGCACTCCCCTGCGTCCCGCGCATTTGCAGGGGAAGCCGCCGCAGACTCCAGACGCCTCGTCGGTTGTGAAGCAGGACAGCAAGGCCGCGGCCCGAAAATGCCTCCGTCGACTTCCGAGTGACAACGCGGATCGCAATTTTCCGCCTTCGCCCGGCGAGCCAGGAGTCAACCAAACAGCGCGGCGGACCGCTGCTTCTCGTCGCCGCGAGGCCCAGCGACTGCGCTGCCTGCCTTCGCATGAACGAGGGGTTTCATTTGGGGACTCCCGCGTTAGTGGCGACGTCTGGCTAAGCCAAATCACGGGCGTCACTCACTGCTGCGCTGCGGCTGGCAGTCTCGCCTGGTAAGGAGCCCTAGAGCATCTCGCCCCATCTTCCGCGGGGTGCGGGGAGACCGTGTGCGTGGCGGTGCTCCTGCATTGCGTGGCGCTGGTGAGTTCGCAGTCGCAGGTCCGAGCGCGGCTTAGCGGTGCATATGAGCGCGAAGCCTCCTTGCTCGTCCTCTGGGTAATACCGCCGCGCGTCGCCGTTGTCCCATGTGCCGCTGAGAACCTGCACGGCGCAGGCGAGGTCCCAGCCCTGCTCGCACGATGATGGGAGCTTTAGGCCGTGTCGGCGCGCGGCGTCGAGGATGTGCTCCCCGGCGCCGCAGCGCACCGTTTGGCACGAGCCGTCGGGGAGTTCGAAGATGACCGCGAACTCGCTTGTTGCTTGCAGGGTTACGGGTTGTAGAAGCCGGCGGATGTTATTCCCGTTCATCGGGATGGCGGCCGAGGCCGCGTCGGTGTTCAGCGGCCGGCGCTTCTTCGGGTACCGCGCCTTCGTCCCCGCGCCGCTGGGCTTCACGGTGCTGTCGCTGAGCGCCTGGGCGCACCACATATACACGACGGGCGCGGTACCGGTCGAGGTGTTCACGCTGACGTCGACCGCTCTGATCGTCCCGCTGGGTGCGGGCCTTAGGGGTGGCGACTTTGCCCGACGCGACGCGGGCGCGTATCTGGACGATCGGTTCGGTCTGGCTACTGGGTATCTCGCGACCCGCCGCTCGGACGCCTCTTGGCGTTGCTCCGCGTGCGTCGAGGCTCCGGAGGACGAGGAGTGTCTGCGCGGCGCCGTGCGCGCCATTCAAGGGCGAATGCCACGCTGGTCAGCACCACCCAGGTGAAGCCGAGCAGCGCTCGCAGTGACCCCTGAGCGACGGCACAACCGATCAGGGCGAGCGTGCTGATGGCAGCGCACCGCGCGGCGTTTAGGCTCTGGCCGCGCGGCCGGCTGCGGCGCATCTAGGCGGTCGACCCGAGGTGCGCGCCGACGTTCTGGACGCGGTCGGCCACGTCCTCGGCGGCCTGGAGCAGGTCGGCGACGCGCCCAGGCTCGACGGCGAAGGCGAACTTGGGCCGGCGCACCACGCGGTACTGGCCGACGGCGCCGCGCGCGAGTTCATGCACGATCCGCACGCCGCCGGGGGCGATGAGCAGGCCCTTGGTGGTCGGCCGTTCGAGGAGTTCCATGAACTCGCCGAGGACCTCCAGGGGCGGGAGCGCCGGCTGCGGCGTGGACACCCGGATGTCGCGCGGCCATCCGATGGGCGGGGTGTGCTCGTAGGCGAAGGTCGTCCCGGCCGAGACGATGTCGGACGAGCGCGGGCGCAGCGTGATGTCGATCGGGGTCCGCACGGGCAGCGGTCGCAGCACGCTGACCAGCATCCACAGGGTCGGGAGCTGGCGCATGGCCAGGGTGTCCACGACCAGGTCGATCTTCACGGCGTGGCCGTTCCAGCGCCCGCGCAGGGACGGGTAGCCGATGCCGTCCTGCGTGACCGTCACCTCGGTGAACAGCCCTTCGACGGTGCGCAGGACGGCCCGTCGCTCGCGGCCGACCGTGCGCGAGTGCCGCGCCTGGATCGCCGCCAGCAGGAGGCTGACGGCGATTGCCGCGACGATGGTGAGGATCGGCAGGTCAGTAGCCCTTCGGGCGCGGCCACGGCATCGTGAACTGTCGGCCGCGGGCGACGTAGCGGTAGCGGAACAGCACGAACCACACCGAGGCCAGCAGGTAGAACACGACCAGGGTGACCAGGGTGGTGCCGTAGCCCAGGAACGTGGCGAAGAACACCAGCAGGGCGATCAGGCCCAGCGTGATAGCCGGCAGCGGGTGGAACGGGTGCGTGTAGCCCCGGTGCAGCGTGCCAATCGGCCAGAGCTTGCGGAACCGGAACATGTTGGGAACCATGAACGAGTACATCAGCAGCGCCGACAGGATCGAGAACGTGATGATCGTCCCGAGCAGCTCGGGCTTGTTCAGTAGCACGGGCAGGACGGCGAAGGCGATGGCGATGGGCACGAGGAACACGATCGACCGGAACGGCGTGCGGTAGCGCGGGTGGATCGCCCCGAACCACGCCGGCAGGTAGTTGTCACGGCCCATGGAGAACCAGGCCCGTGACGCGTCGTTGATGCAGCCGTTCGCGGAGGCCAGGGTCGCCAGGATCGTGCCGATGGCCAGGAGCACCGCCAGGTACTTGGTCCCGGTCATCAGGGCTGCGTCGAAGAGCGGGGTGATCGAGACGCCGAGGTACTGCCAGGGCAGGGTGCCGGCGCACACGAACCAGGTCAGCGCCGCGGCGATGAGCAGGGTGATGATGCCGGTCATCGTGCCCAGCGGGATCGAGCGCGCCGCCGAGCGGCACTCCTCCGCAGCCTGGCAGGTCCCCTCGATGCCGAGGTAGTACCACATGCCGAACTGCAGGGAGGCGAACACGCCGAGCCATCCGTAGGGCAGCCCGTTGGCGTGGCTGGAGGTCAGCCCGGCGAAGTGCAGCTCCGACCCGGGGTTGAAGCCGTGGGTGCCGAAGAACAGCACGACGATCGCCACGAACGCGATGCCGGTGATCACGAAGTTGATCGACAGGGTCGCCAGGACCCCGCGGTAGTTCAGGAAGGCCAGGACCATGATCGACAACACGATGAACGCGTATTGGTTCACGCTTCCGTGGTAGCCGAGCTGTCCGGAGACCGTGGTGGCCAGGTAGCTCATGACGTTGGCGTCGGCGGCCTCGAGCATCGTGTACTCGAGCACGAGGAACAGGCCGACGTTGAACGCCATCAGCGGGCCGATCATGTGCTTGGCCTGGGTGTACTGGCCCCCGGCGGCCGCCACGGTCGACGTCACCTCGGAGTCGATCATCGCGACGCACGTGTAGAGGACGCCGACCACCCACGCGGCGATCAGCGCGCCGAACATCCCGCCCTTGCCGACGGCGAAGTTCCAGCCCATGTACTCGCCGACGAGCACGATCCCGACGCCCAGGCCCCAGATGTGGATCGGGCCCAGGACCTTCGACAGGCTCAGGCCCTCGCGCGGGGGTGCCGGCGGTGCCGGCGGGACCGTGGGGGCGCGATCCTGGATGTCGGTCATCGGGCGTCTCCCACGGTGGTGGTCTGGTCGAGCAGCTCGTCGGTCCCCTCGACCGAGGTGGTCAGGAACGTCTCGTCGTACTCACGGCCGGTCTTGACCGTGTCGAAGATCATCCACGCGGCGAGCCCGGCGCTGATGATCCAAGCGGCCCATTCCAGGATGTGGACGATCAAGGCCGCGTCTCCGCGTTGGGCTCGGCGGTCCCGGGCGGCCCGAAGCGCTCGCGGATCACCTCGCGGTACTCCTTGAACGACATGACGTAGACGAAGGCCATGTAGAGCCCGATGACGCCGAAGGTGACGATCAGGGTGCCCACCGCGATCGGGTACTTGTTGGAGTCCTCCTTGTTGTCGGCCACCTGCTGGTTGACCGTCGGGAGGTCGACGAGGTGGTGCTTGATGGCGAGCGCGTACTGCTGCTTCTCGGTCGGGGTGATGGGCAGCTCGGCCAGCGGGCGCGTCTTGACCGAGGTCGTGCTCGTCGAAGACTGGACGAAGTACGTCACGCCGAACAGCACCACCATGAGCAGCACGAGGATGATCACCGAGTCGAGGAACTGGCCGCGCGGGCTCTGCTCCGGCGGCTGGTAGAACCCGAAGCCGCCGCCCGGGGCGGAGATGTCGGTCATGAGCGTCCCTTCGCGGCGCGCCGCGCGACGGCGAGCTCGCGCAGGTGCGCGACGTCCCGTCGGTAGATGAAGTCCTTGTCGCGCTGGTAGTTGCGGACCAGGGCGAGCATGGAGGCGACGTTGTAGGTCAACAGCACGATGCAAGCCCCGGCCAGGACCACCTTGGTGCCGGTTCCGGGCATCTCGTCCCACAGCGCGATGTAGATGTAGGGCAGGACGACCAGCAGCGCGACGACCATCGCGATGGCCATCCAGCGGTCGCGCTGGAACATGGTGTCCATCTGCTTGCGGATGCCGGCCTCGGCGGACCTGTCATGGGGCTGCAGGACCTCCTCCCCGGCGAGGATCGCCTCCGCCTCGATGTCCGGGTCGATGCTCATGACCGCCTCGCCTCCGTTGCGTTGAACTCGTGCTGGACCTGCGACCTGCTCACCATCCACCACCGTCCCGTGTTCGGGTGTCGGTGCGGAAGTACATGAGGCAGATCACCGCGTCAAGGCTTGGGAGCGCTGGATGAACACGGTTCGCGCATCTATGGACGGGACCCACATATGGGCGGGCCGAAAGGTGGTCGCCGTCACCCTGTCCAGGGCCCGCCGAGGCCAGTAATGCGTCCCTCACGACGCCGGCCGGCGCAGACGCGCGAGCTTGATCGCGAGCTGGAGGGCGAGCAGGTCCTGGGACTCGAGATCGAGACCGGTGAGCGCTTCGATGCGCTCGAGGCGCTGGCGGAGGGTGTTGACGTGGATCGTGAGCGCCCGGGACGTCGTGGTGGAGGTGCGCCCGTTGGTCAGATAGAGCTCGAGGGTCGTCAGCAGCTGGGTCTGCCGGGCGGCGTCGTACTCGACCAGGCGCGCGATCGCGGCGCGCAGCTCGTCGTCGGGACCACCGCTGTCGAGCAGGCTCACGAGATAGCGGTAGGCCCCCATCTCGCCGTAGAGCAGGACCCCGCCCTCGGTGAGCATCGCGAGGGCTACGGACGCCGCGTCGTGGGCCTCGGTCAGCGCCGATCGCGTCTCGGCCGTGCCGCGGCGAGCCGTGCTGACCCCGAGGACGACCCCGTGCTCGCGCCCGATCGCGCCGAGCGCGCCCGACGCGGTCCGCGCCGCTTCGGCGCCGGGCGACGGGGCGGGGACGAGGGCGCGCACCCGGTGGCCGTCGGTGTCGCAGACGGTTCCCGGCTTGGCCTGGCGCAGCGCGCGCTCCAGGCGCGCCTCGTCGCCGGCGCCGAACATGCTGGAGCCGAACGGCCGGGCCTCGACGATCACGTGCGGCGCCTCGAGCCCGCAGCCGAGCGTCCGCGCCCGCGCCTCGGCGACGTCCCAGCGCCGGTCCTCCAGGGCGCCGAACAGCTCCCGGGCGCTGTTCTCCTCCGAGAGGCTCTCGATGATCTCGGCCTTCTTCAGCGCCACGGCGATCTGGTGGGCGACCGCGCGCAGGAGCTCGTCGGCGTGGTCGTGCCACGCCTCGCGCGCGCCGACGACGAGCGCGCCGAGCAGCTCGGGACCGGCGGCGACCGGGACCGCCAGTGCGGCCTCGGGCGGGTGGTCGCGGCCCAGGGCGCGCCCGACGACCGTGCGCAGCCGCAGCGCCTCCGACGGCGAGCTCTGGAGCATCTCCTGCAGCACGTCGGCGGTCGGGTCGAACGCGCCGACGGCGACGCCGGCGGCCGGGTCGGCGGCCACGACGACGAGGCGGCCGCCGGCGTCGAGCTCGAGCAGGCGGCAGTCGTCGCAGGGCAGCAGCTCGCGGATCCCGGCCGTGGCCACGCGGTAGAGGTCGGCGCGCCCCGTCACGGCGGCGATGCGCTGGCTGAGGGTCGACAGCCGGGTCAGCGCGTCGACGCGGCGCTGGGCCTCGTCGTAGAGCTTGGCGTTCTCGATCGCGCCGGCGATCAGGGAGGCTGTCTGGGCGAGCACGTTGAGGATGCCGTCATCGAACTCGTGGGGGGCCGCCGTGTGGAGCACGATGACCCCCAGGATCTCACCGGCGCGGGAGGGCACCGGGACGGCGGCGATCGACTGGAAGCGTTCCTCCTCGAGCTCGCGGACGAAGTTGGTCCGCGGGTCGTCCATCGCCCGGTCCCGGATGACGGCGGCCTGGCGGTGGCGCACCGACCAGCCCGCCAGTCCCTCATCGACGCCGAACTCGATGTGTCCGACGTGGCGGCCGTAGACCGGGGAGGCCGCGCGCATCTGCAGGCGGTCGCCGGCCACGAGGTACACGAAGCACGCATGGCACCCCGAGACCCGGGTGAGCAGGTCCACGACGCGGTCGAGGACATGGCCGAGGTCGGGCGAGGAGCCCACGAGCCCGACGACGGCCGAGAGGGTGTCGTTCTCCCGGCGCAGCCGTTCGAGCTCGCCGCTCGGCGCACGGTCAGCGCCGCCGTCGGCCATCGCGCCCTCTAGAACAGTTGCAGGTAACGCTTGAGCTCCCAATCGGTGATCTGGTTGTGGGCCTGCTGCCATTCGTGGCGCTTGGTGGCGATGAAGTAGTCGACGTAGTCCTCGCGGCCGCAGTTGCCGAGCGCGGCGCGCAGGACGTCGTCGCGCTCGAGCTCGCGCGTCGCGTCGAGGAGGTTCTCGGGCAGCAGCTCGATTCCCAGCTCGGCGAGGGTCCCCCCGTCGAGCTCGTGGAGGTTGAGGCCGGAGGTCGGGGTGCCCGGGTCGAGCTCGCGCTCGAGGCCGTCGAGGCCTGAGGCCAGGATGGCCGCGGCCGCCAGGTAGGGGTTGCACGAGCCGTCGACCGTCCGGTCCTCGATCCGGCCGGGCGCGGGGATGCGCAGCATCTGGGTGCGGTTGTTGTTGCCGTAGCTGATATAGACCGGCGCCCACGCTGAGCCGCTGCTCGATCCCACGACGAGCCGCTTGTAGGAGTTGACCGTCGGCGCCGTGAGCGCAATGTAGGCCTTGGCGTGCGCCTTGAGGCCGCCGACGAAGTGGTAGGCCGCCTGGGAGAGGCCCAGTCCGTGGGGATCGTCATCGTTCGGCGCCTCGAACACGTTCTCGCCGTCCTTCCACAGGCTCATGTGGAAGTGGCAGCCGTTGCCCGTCAGGTGACCGAACGGCTTGGGCATGAACGTCGCGATGACACCTCGCTCCTGGGCGAGGCTCTCGACCATGTAGCGGAAGAAGATCGCCCGGTCGCACGTCGTCAGGGCGTCGGCGTATTCGAAGTTCTGCTCGAACTGGCCGTTGGCGTCCTCGTGGTCGGTGGCGTAATTGTCCCAGCCGAGCGCGTTGAGGTGGCGCGCCACGTCGGTGACGAAGTCCAGGCTGCGCGTGAGGGCCCGCATGTCGTAGCAGGGCTGCTCGAGGTCGTCGAGGCGGTCGGCGGGCTCCAGCGTGCCGTCCTCGCGGCGCCGCAGCAGGAAGTACTCGAGCTCGGCACCGATCTTGAACTCATAGCCCAGTGCCTGGGCTCGCTCGATCTGGTTGCGCAGGATCGTGCGCGGGCAGTAGGGCCACGGCTCGCCCTCCACGTACAGGTCGCAGGCGATGCGGGCGATGTTCGGGCGCCACGGCAGCGGCGTGAAGCTGCGGGCGTCGGGCATCGCGGCGAGGTCGGGGTCACTGGGGCGCTGGCCTACGTTGCCGGCGGCGAACCCGGCAAACCCCGCGCCGTTCTCGAACAGCGCGTCCAGATGGGCGGTGGGTACGAGCTTCGCGCTCGGCTTGCCGTGCATGTCGACGAACTGCGCGAAGAGAAACTCGACCCCGGTCTCGCGCACGTAGGCACGGACATCCTCGAGGGTCGTCGGAAGCGGTGTCCGAACCGACTCGGTGATGGTGGCGCCGGTATCGGTGACGGACGACATGAAGCTCCTCTCGAACGCGGCGGGCGCCGCGTCGCACGGGGGTGAACGGGCTGCTGGGACTAAACGGGTTGCCGAGCCGCCGGACAATGTCGAGGACGTCCACGTTCTCGGGGTGCTGGTGTGTCCTGTCCCGACACGCCAGGGCCGAAAGATACGGGCAAAGGGCCGGATGTGATGTGGACTGGCGGCACATAGCCGTGTGGCCAAATGTGCCGGATCGCTCCATAGCCGTCCTCATGGCGACGGCTTAGTGTCCAGATCCCCATGTGTGGCATCGTCGGCATCTACTCCAAGTCCCCCGCGGTCAGCGACCAGCTCGGGCGCCACCTCAGCGACATGCTCGTCCAGATGGGCGACCGCGGCCCCGACAGCGCCGGGATCGCGATCTACCGCGACCCGGTCGCCGACGGCTTGTGCAAGCTCTCGCTGCACGCCCCGGACGCCGAGGTCGACTGGGACGCCGTCATCGCGGAGCTCGAGAGCGCCCTCGGCGTCATCTCCCACCGCATCGTCGGCCCGCAGCACGCGCTCGTCGCGGTCGCGGCCGACGCCGCCACAGCGCAGGTCCACCTGGCGGCGACGCTGCCCGCCCTGGCGGTCGCCAGCGCCGGCTCGACGATCGAGATCTACAAGGACGCCATCCGGCCGGCCGAGTTCGCGGAGCGCTTCGCCCTCGAGCGGATCTCGGGGACGCACGCCCTGGGCCACACGCGCATGGCGACCGAGAGCAAGGTGACGACCGCCGGGTCGCACCCGTTCTCGACCGGCCAGGACGTCTGCCTGGTCCACAACGGCTCGCTGTCCAACCACAACCGGCTGCGCCGGCAGCTCCGCGAGCAGGGCATGGCCTTCCAGACCGAGAACGACACCGAGGTGGCCGCGGGCTACGTCGCCTGGCGGCTGCGCGACGGCGCGACGCTGCACGAGGCGCTCGAGGGGTGCCTCGAGGACCTCGACGGCTTCTACACCTTCGCGGTCGGCACGCGCGACGGGTTCGCGGTCCTGCGCGACCCGATCGCCTGCAAGCCGGCGATCATGGCCGAGACCGACGACTGGGTCGCGATGGCCTCGGAGTACCGCGCGCTCGCCGTGTTGCCGGGCGCCGACGAGGCCCGCCTCTGGGAGCCCGAGCCCGCGACCGTCTACAGCTGGGGCTCCGCGGCGGTGCCGTCATGACCGCCGACGGTCTCACGGCCGAGCAGATCGTCACGTTCGATCTCTCCGAGGCCAAGCCGCGGGAGCTCAACGCAGTGCTGCACGACCCGGACATCACGTCGGCGACCTACCGCGTGATCAACCCCGGCGGGCGCCACAGCATCGCGGTTGGCGCGGTGGCGCCGGTGAGCGTCGACATCGACGGCCATGCGGGCTACTACTGCGCCGGCATGAACCAGCTCGCGCACGTTCGCGTGCGCGGCAACGCGGGAACCGGCGTCGCGGAGAACATGATGTCGGGCACCGTCGTCGTGGAGGGCGACGCGAGCCAGTCGGCCGGCGCAACCGCCCGCGGCGGACTGCTCGTCATCGAGGGCAGCGCCTCCGCCCGCTGTGGCATCTCGCTCAAGGGCGCCGACATCGTCGTGCGCGGCTCGATCGGGCACATGAGCGCCTTCATGGCGCAGACCGGGCGCATCGTCGTCTGCGGCGATGTCGGCGAGGCGCTGGGGGACTCGCTCTACGAGGCCAGGATCTACGTGCGCGGCAGCGTGAAGAGCCTCGGGGCCGACTGCGTCGAGAAGCCGATGCGCGAGGAGCATGTCGCGGAGGTCGCCGAGCTGCTGCAGCGCGCCGGGATCGACGACCAGGATACCGCTGACTTCCGGCGGTACGGGTCGGCGCGCTCGCTTTACCACTTCAACGTCGACGACGCCCAGGCGTACTAGGCGAGGACATGCACGACGCTCAAGAGCACGCGAACGGGTGCGCGGCCGCCGCCGGGTCCGGTGCCCTGCGCGAGTCGGCGACGTTCGACCGCCACGCCATCGCCGAGATCCAGCGGGCGGCACGCGAGGGGATCTACGACATCCGCGGCGGCGGCGCCAAGCGCAAGGTCCCGCACTTCGACGACCTGCTGTTCCTCGGGGCGAGCGTCTCGCGCTATCCGTTGGAGGGCTACCGCGAGCGGTGCAGCACCGACGTGGTCCTCGGCACGCGCTTTGCCAAGCAGCCGCTGCACCTGGACATCCCGGTGACCATCGCGGGCATGAGCTTCGGCGCCTTGAGCGCCAACGCCAAGGAGGCCCTGGGCCGCGGGGCGAGCGCCGTCGGAACGAGCACGACGACCGGCGACGGCGGGATGACACCGGAGGAGCGCCTGTCGTCCAAGACGCTGGTCTACCAGCTGCTGCCGTCGCGCTACGGCATGAACCCCGACGACCTGCGCCGCGCGGACGCGATCGAGATCGTCGTGGGGCAGGGCGCCAAGCCGGGCGGTGGGGGGATGCTGCTGGGCCAGAAGATCTCCGAGCGCGTCGCCGGGATGCGCGACCTGCCCGCGGGGATCGACCAGCGCAGCGCGTGTCGCCATCCGGACTGGACGGGCCCCGACGATCTCGAAATCAAGATCGAGGAGCTGCGAGAGATCACCGACTGGCAGAAGCCGATCTTTGTCAAGGTCGGCGCCTCGCGGCCTTACTACGACATCGCGCTGGCGGTCAAGGCCGGGGCCGACGTCATCGTCCTGGACGGCATGCAGGGCGGTACCGCGGCCACGCAGGACATCTTCATCGAGCACGTCGGGATCCCGATCCTGGCCGCGATCCCGCAGGCCGTGGAGGCGCTGCAGGAGCTGGGCATGCACCGCAAGGTCCAGCTCATCGTCTCCGGCGGCATCCGGTCGGGGGCCGACGTGGCCAAGGCCCTGGCCCTCGGCGCGGACGCCGTCTCGATCGGCGTCGCCGCCCTCGTTGCACTGGGCGACAACGCGCCCGAGCTCGACGCGGAGTACGCGAAGCTCGGCTCGCGCGCCGGGTTCTACGACGACTGGCACGAGGGCCGCGACCCGGCCGGCATCTCGACGCAGGACCCCGAGCTGGCCGCACGTCTGGACCCGGAGCTCGGCGGGCGCCGCCTCGCGAACTACCTGCGCGCCATGGTGCTCGAGACGCAGACCCTCGCCCGGGCCTGCGGCAAGTCTCACGTTCATAACCTGGAGCCCGAGGACCTGGTCGCCCTGACGATCGAGTCCGCGGCGATGGCCCGTGTTCCCTTGGCCGGGACGTCCTGGATCCCCGGCCGCGATCGTCTTTGACCCCCATCCCCATGAGCCTGTGTCCTTCCTGCTGACCTGTCCCAACTGCGGAACCCGCGAGGTCACCGACTTCGGCTTCGGGGGCGAGGCGTCCACGCGCCCCGCGTCGCGCCCGTCCGCGCGCGAGCTCAACACCTACATCTACTTCCGCCGCAACGCGGCGGGGGTCCAGCGCGAGTGGTGGCATCACCGCTCCGGGTGCCGGGCGTGGTTTCTGGCCGAGCGCGACACACGCACCAACCACGTGATCTGGACGGCGCTGCCGGCCGACGCTCCCGCGGGCCAGACTCCCGCATGAGCCGCTTGGCACAGCAGCCCGGCGAGCGGATCGACCGTTCGCAGCCGGTCTCCTTCACTTTCGATGGCAAGCCGGCGGCGGGGTTCGCCGGGGACACGATCGTCTCGGCCCTGTACGCCGGCGGTCGCCGGGTGTTCTCGCGATCCTTCAAGTACCACCGCCCGCGCGGCGAGCTCTGCGGGTGCGGCCAGTGCGCCAACTCGCTCTTTCAGATCGAGGGCGCACCGGGGATCCGCGGATGCAGCGAGCCGATCCGCGAGGGCCTGCGGGTGGTCCACCAGAACGCCTGGCCGTCGCTGGACTTCGACGTCATGCGGGCGACCGATCGCGTCGGCGGCCCGTTCACGCCCGTCGGCTTCTACTACAAGACGTTCATCCGCCCGCGCCGGCTGTGGCCGGTGTACGAGAAGGTGCTGCGAAGCGCGGCAGGCCTGGGTCGCCTGCCGCGGCGCCAGGACGAACGCGAGTGGGAGACCGAGTACCGGCGCCGGCGCTGCGACGTGCTGGTCATCGGCGGCGGCGCTGCCGGGCTAGCCGCGGCGACGCGCGCCGCCGAGTTGGGCGCCGACGTCGTGCTCTGCGACGAGGACGCCGTGCTCGGAGGCCTCCTCGGTATCGAAGGCGGTCATGAGCGGGTGCGCGAGCTCGAGGGCCGAGCGCGCGACGCGGGCGTTGAGATCCTGTCCGGCGCGCCCGCCCTGGGCTTCTTCGACGGCCTGGTCCCGGTCTGGCAGGGCAGCACCCTTCACCAGGTCCGCGCCGATCAGCACGTCGTGGCGACCGGCGCGATCCAGCAGCCGCTGGTTTTCGCCGACAACGACCTGCCGGGCGTGATGCTCTCCGGCGGGGCGCGGCGCCTCGCCGCCGCTTACGCGGTCAAGCCGGGCGAGCGCGCGGTGGTGGCCACCGTCGACGATCGCGGGCTCGATGACGCGCTCGCCCTCAGCGCGGTCGGCCTCGACGTCGTCGTCGCCGATCTGCGGCCCGACGCAGGCGGGGGCGAGCTCGCCGGCCGGATCCGGGCCGCCGGGATCACGTTGCTCACCGGCCACACCGTCGTCCGCGCCCAGGGGCGCGATCGCGTGGAGCGGGCGGTGGTGGCCAAGGTCGACGCCCGCGGCCGCGCGCTCGGTGACGGGTCAACGCACGACTGCGACCTGATCGCGGTGTCCGGCGGGTCCGCCGGCGCGCTCTCGCTGCTGCTGCAGGCCGGAGGCCGCGCGATCTACCGGCCGGAAATCGCCGGCTTCGCGGTCACCGAGCTGCCCGCCGGGCTGCACGCCGCCGGCGCGGCGGCCGGGCACGACCGCGCCGAGGCGGTCGAGGTCTCCGGAGCGATCGCGGGCGCCGAGGCGGCCGCCGCGCTGGGTCGCTCGCCCAACGGCGTGGCCGATGCGCGCGAGCGCCTGGCACAGCTCCCCGCCGCGGCACCGGTGGCCACGCCGCCGGCCCAGGCCTCCGACGGTGGACGCCGCGGCAAGGCGTTCGTCGACCTCGACGAGGACGTCACGGTCAAGGACATCAAGCGCGCCACGCTCGAGGGCTACGACTCGCTCGAGCTGTCCAAGCGCTACACGACGGTGACCATGGGCCCGTCGCAGGGGCGGTTCTCCCAGCTCCCGGCCGCGCGGGTGCTGGCCGCCGAGACGGGCTTGGATCTCGGAACGGTGGGACTGACCACCGCGCGGCCCCCGTGGTCGACGGTGCCGATGGGCGTCCTGGCCGGACGGCCGCTGGAGGCGGCCAAACGCTCGGCGGTCCATCGGCGTCACGAGGAACTCGGGGCGACCGTGCGGTGGGCAGGCGACTGGCGGCGCGCATACGACTATGGGGACCCGGTTGGCGAGTCGGTCGCCGTGCAAGCCGCTGCGGGGATCATCGACGTCTCCACCCTGGGCAAGCTGCTGGTCCGCGGCCCGGACGCCGGCGAGCTGCTCGATCGTCTTTACCCAAACCGGATGTCCAACCTGGCGCCCGATCGGATCCGCTACGGCGTGACTACGTCCGAGGCCGGGCGCATCACCGACGACGGGACCGTCTGCCGCATCGACGACGAGACGTTCTATGTCACGACGACCTCGGCCGGGGTCGCCGGCGTCGAGCAGTCGTTCACCTGGTGGCTGGAGACGTGGGGCCTGAACGCGCACATCACGGACCTCACCCAGGGCGTCGCCGCGATGAACCTCGCGGGCCCGCAGGCGCGCGGCGTGCTCACTGGGCTGACCGATCTCGACTGCTCGGCCGAGGCCTTCAAGTACCTCGACGCGCGCCACGCCGAGATCGCCGGGGTCCCCTGCATGCTGCTGCGCATCGGTTTCGTCGGCGAGCTCGGCTACGAGATCCACTGCCCGTCGGTCAACGCCGAGCACGTGTGGGACGCGATCGTGCGCGCCGGGTCGAAAGTCGGCCTGCGCCCGTTCGGCCTCGAACCCCAGCGCGTGCTGCGCCTCCAGAAGCTCCACGTCATCGTCGGCCAGGACACCGATTCGGAGATGACCCCGTACGGCGCAGGCATGGACTGGATCGTCAAGCTCGACAAGCAGCAGGATTTCATCGGTCGCTGGGCGCTGGAGCACACCGCCGCGCATGAGCCGTCGGTGCGCCTGGTTGGCTTCACCACTCCCGGAGGAGAGCTGCCGACCGAGGGCGCCGTGGTGCTCGGCACCGATGGCGCGCCTGAGGGTCAGGTCACCAGCGCGCGGCGTTCGCCGAGGCTCGGCCAGGTGATCGGCCTGGCCACCGTGCCCGCCGCGCTCGCCGGTGACGGCGCACAGATCTGGATCTCCGACGCCGGGCGCCGCATCGCCGCGACGGTGACCACCAAGCCCTTCTACGACCCCGAAGGAGAGGTGCTGCGCTCGTGAGCCTGGCCTTCCTCACCGCTGCCGGGGGCGCCTCGGCGCCCGCGGCCCTGAGCCCGTTCGACGCCGCGACCACCGCCGACGGCGGCGTGTTCGAGGTCCGCGACGGTTGGCGGATCGCCAGCGGTTTCGGGCACCCGGCTGCCGAGGAGCAGGCGTGCGAGCACGCGGTGGGGTGGGCGGACGTCTCCCATCTGGGCAAGCTCGAGATCCAGGTCTCCGCCGATGCCGCCGACGAGCTCGCCGGCCTCGCAGGCGGCCTGGCCCTCGGGCGGGCGGTCCGCGACCGCGACGCCTGGTGGTGCCTGCTCACGCCGGTGCGCGCGCTGCTGCTCTGCGACCCCGGTGTGCTCGCGGGCCTGCGCCAGGAGCTCGAGGCCAACGCTGCACTCAAGGTGCTCGACGTCACGAGCCAGTTCGCCGCGCTGCGCATCGGCGGACCGCTGGCGCGCGAGACCTTCGCGCGCTTCTGTGCGCTGGACCTGCGCCCCGAGCGGATGCCGGTCGGCGCCTGCATGCAGGGCTCGGTCGCGCGCACGCCGGGCGTCGTGGTGCGGATGGCCACCGATCAGTACGTGCTGCTGACCGGGGCGGCGCTGGCGATCTACCTCTGGTCGGTGGTCAGCGACGCGGGCGGCCGGCTGGGCGGCCGGCCCGTGGGCGTCGACGCGCTGTCAGCCCCGTCCGAGCTCGAGGAGGCGGGAACCCATGCGTGAGCTGTTCCGCAAGCGCCGGATGTGGCGCAGCCGCCCCGACCTCAAGAAGCGCTACGACGTGGTCATCATCGGTGGCGGGTCCCACGGCCTCGCCACCGCCTACTACCTGCGCCAGCTGGGGATTACCGACGTCGCGGTGCTCGAGAAGGGCTACATCGGCTCGGGCGCGGCCGGGCGCAACACGACGATCCTGCGCTCGAACTACAAGACGCCCGAGGGCGCGCGGTTCTATGACGCCTCGGTGAAGCTCTACGAGCGCCTCGGGAAGGAGATGGAGTTCAACCTGCTGTTCAGCCAGTGCGGCCACCTCACCTTGGCCCACACCGACCGCGCCCTGTTCGTCATGGCCAACCGCGCGGAGGTCAACCGGCTGCAGGGCATCGACTCCCGGCTCATCGGACCCGACGAGGTCAAGGAGCTGGCGCCGACGATGTACGTCGGGGAGGACACGACGTATCCGATCATGGGCGCGCTCTATCACCCGCCGGGCGGCATCATCCGCCACGACGCGGTGGTCTGGGGGTTGGCGCGCGGCGCCGATGCGGGTGGCGCAGAGATCCACCCCTACACCGAAGTCACCGGGCTGCAGCGCTCCGGCGACCGTATAACGGCGGTGCAGACGACCCGCGGCACGATCCAGGCCGGGACCGTCCTGAACTGCACGGCGGGCTGGTCGTCGCTGATCTGCGACATGGCCGACGTGCCGCTGCCGATCACCACGCACATCCTGCAGGCGTGCGTGACCGAGCCGGTCAAGCCGTTCCTGGACGTGGTGATCGTCTCGTCGCAGATGCACGTCTACCTGTCGCAGTCCGATCGCGGCGAGTTCGTGATGGGGTCGGAGATCGAGCCGTGGACGACGTATCGCACGAGCGGCACGCTGAACTTCCTGCAGGACCTTACGCGCCACACGCTGGAGCTGTTTCCCCAGCTCGAGCAGGCGCGGATCCTGCGCTCCTGGGCCGGCCTGTGCGACCTCAGCCCCGACTACAGCCCGATCCTCGGCCAGACCGAGGTCGAGAACTTCCACGTCAGCGCGGGGTGGGGGACCTATGGGTTCAAGGCCGCGCCGATCGTCGGCAAGACCCTGGCCGAGCTGGTCGCCAGTGGCCGCACGCCGGACCTGATCGCGCCGTTCACTCTGGAGCGGTTCTACGAGGACAACCTGGTCTCCGAGTTGGCCGCCGCGGCCGTCAGTCACTGAGGAGGGTGTGATGGAGCTGACAACGACCCCTCCCACCGCCGCCGAGTCCGTCGCGAGCGGATCGGCCGGCCCGCGCGTGAGCGCGGTGACGCGCCTGCTGATCTCCTGTCCAGACCGCCCGGGTATCGTTGCGGCGGTCTCCCGGTTCCTGCACGAGTCCGGGGCCAACATCGTCAGCTCCGACCAGCACACGACCGATCCGCGAGGCGGATCGTTCTTCATGCGCATGGAGTTCCATCTCCCGCTCGACCGGGCCGCACACGCAGCCTTCGAGCAGCGGTTCGGCAACGAGGTCGGGGTGCCGTTCGAGATGGGCTGGCAGATGTGGCCGGCTGCCACGCCCAAGCGCGTCGCCGTCCTCGTCTCGCGCTACGACCACTGCCTGCTGGACATCCTGTGGCGCCATCGCCGCGAAGAGCTCGAGGCCGACGTCGGGCTCGTCATCTCCAACCACCCGGACCGCAAGGCCGACGTGGAGGCCTTCGGCCTGGCCTACGAGCACGTGCCGGTGCCCAAGGGCGGCAAGCCGGAAGCCGAGGATCGGATGATCGAGCTGCTGGCCGGGCGCTTTGACCTGGTGATCCTTGCCCGCTACATGCAGATCCTGTCGGCCGACTTCCTGGATCGGCTGGCGATCCCCGTCATCAACATCCATCATTCGTTCCTCCCAGCGTTCGCCGGGGCCGGCCCCTACCAGCGTGCACGCGAGCAGGGCGTCAAGCTCGTCGGCGCGACGGCGCACTACGTGACGCCCGAGCTAGACGCCGGGCCGATCATCGAGCAGGACGTCATGCGCGTCACCCACCGCGGAGACGCGGCGACCCTCGAACGGCTCGGAGCCGACATCGAGCGGACGGTCTTCGCGCGCGCGGTGAAGTGGCACTGCGAGGACCGCGTGCTCCTGCACGGCAACACCACCATCGTGTTCTAGGGCCGATGGGCTTCACCAACATCTACGGCGTTCCGCACTGGAACGATGCCGAGGGCGGGGGACGCCACAGCACGACGATCATCGACGGCAAGGCGATCGCGGCGCGGGTCCGGGCGGAGGTCACGCGCGATGTCGCGGCGTTCACCGCCCGCACCGGCCGGCGGCCCGGGCTGGCCACCGTGCTCGTGGGGGAGGACCCGGCGAGCGCGATCTACGTGGGCGGCAAGCAGAAGGCCAGCCGGGAGGTCGGCATCGAGCCCTATGACCACCGCCTGCCGGCCGACGCGCCGAGCAGCGAGGTCGAGGCGTTGATCGAGCGCCTCAACGCCGAGGAGAACGTCAGCGGCATCCTCTGCCAACTCCCGGTCCCCGCCCATCTCGACGGCGTGCACCTCACGGGCCTGATTGATGCGGGCAAGGACGTCGACGGCCTCACCCCGCTGAGCGCCGGGCTGCTCGCGCTGGGCCGCGAGGGCCTGCGGCCGTGCACCCCGGCCGGCGTGATGGTCCTGCTGGAGGAGGCCGGGGTCGACCTCCAGGGTGCCGAGGCCGTCGTCGTCGGGCGCTCCAACCTCTTCGGCAAGCCGATGGCCCAGCTCCTGCTGGCCGCCAACGCCACGGTGACCACCGCCCACTCGCGCACGCGGGACCTGCCCGCGGTCTGCCGCCGCGCCGATGTGCTGATCGTCGCCGTCGGGCGCGACCGCATGGTCCGGGCGGACTCGGTCAAGCCCGGCGCCGTGGTCATCGACGTCGGCATGAACCGCTCCGACGACGGCCTGCACGGCGACGTCGACTTCGAGGCCGTCAAGGACGTCGCCTCGGCGATCACCCCGGTGCCCGGCGGCGTCGGGCCCATGACGATCGCGATGCTGCTGCGCAACACCCTGCAGGCCGCCGAGATGGCCCACAGCGAAGTGCCGGCGTGAGCCGCCTGTGCACCGCATCGAAGCCGAGACGCTGTGCCGCGTAACGGGTCGTCGACGGTTATGCGGGGCGGGCGTGGTCGACCCGCCTGGACGGCCGGACACGTGGCAGCGCGCGCCCAAGCCGGCGAGTGTGTCCGATCCCATCACGACGTTGTGGTCTGACGGGTTCGCCTCCGACGGTCGGGGTGCTGCACGATGAGCTCGGCGTCTGGGTGATCGCCGACGCCTCGACCGTCGAGCACGCATCGCCGCGTGAGGCGGGGCCGATGCGATCGGGTCGCCGGGCCTTGGCCGAGCTGCTACTTCACCAAGACCGAGCAAGGTTCGCGCTGCGATGCAGGCCGGTGCCCATGCGGTCGTCGTCGGCTCGGCGATCGTTGACCCGACGCTCACCGTGCAGCGTTTCGCCGAGGCGATTCGCTCCGCGTCGCCGAGTGCTCGAGGCTGACCCCACCTGAGTCCGACCTCCGCGGTCGTCACAACGCGATGGGCCCGGTGCACGCCAGCGGCTCGCAGCCGGGCGGCTCTCACGACCGTCGTGCCGCGTCGCGTTGGTTGGCACGTACTCGCCCACGTAGTCGCCCGGATGGCATTTGACGGGCAAGCGGAGGCGACGTTGTTTGATCCTGGTCATGCCGACGGCGACCTGCGGGCCGCCGCGCGCAATCATCTCAGCGTCGGAGAGCAGCCCGTCGTTGGAGAGGATCGACGCCAGGTTGTCCGCATGGGTGATCTGGTAGATCCGTGCGGGCACCGGCGGCTCGGTCACTGCGCCTCGGGCTCATCTCTCGGCACGCGGGTCCAATGCGAGCGTTGGGCGTGTGTAGCCATGCTGGACGGCGAGTCTACGTTCGACGTCGGGCCGGTCGTCAACCGCCGTGCACCTGCTCAGTCGGGATTCGCTGATGAGGCCGTCCACGCACCGGGCTCGACTTCGCGTGCAGATCGTCTACGCGGCGTTGTCGATGGAGCCGCGAGTACCTCATGACGGAATCGTGTGGTTCCGAATCCGAAAGCCAGCAGCAAGCCCGGCTGCATGCGGCATCTCGGACTCGGTTCGGGCCACACAGCGGGCCACATGGCCCATTCGGTGGCCCAATGCGGCACCGCCGTCACGCCCTCCCGGAAAGCAGAAAACCGCGATGTGCTCGCGGTTTTCAGATGGCGAGACCCGGACTCGAACCGGGGACACCACGATTTTCAGTCGTGTGCTCTACCAACTGAGCTATCTCGCCGTGATGGGTTCGTGAGGGTACCGCTCCGGCGCGGCTCCCGGTGGCCCGGCGAGGGGTCTTAGTGGTCCCAGGCTTGGAGGTAGGGGAGGGGGTCGATCGGCTGGCTGGCGGTCGACACGCGCCAGCCGCCGGTCCACATCTCGAAGTGCAGGTGCGGGCCGCTCGCGTCGCCCGTGGCCCCGACCTTGCAGAGCGGCGCGCCCGCCGCCACGGCCTGGCCCGGGATGACGACGGTCGAGTCCTTCTCGCAGTGGGCGAAGAAGAAGTCGTGGCCCTCGCCGCCGCGCTCGACGACGTAGTAGCCCGCGGCGGAGGCCTGGTAGCCGGTGTAGCTGATCGTGCCCGCCACGGGGGCGACGACCGGCGTGCCCTCGGCGGCCAGGATGTCCTGGCCCTGGTGGGTGTAGCCCTGGCGCGGCGCGCCGAACGGGTCGCCGTAGGTGTGCAGGCCCTGGACGGGGAAGACGCCGGGGCCGGCGTTCACGGCGGGGGCGGGGAGCAGCGGGGCGGGCGCGGGCGTAGCGGCGGGCACGGGCACCGGCGGGGGCGGGGGCGGCGCCACGACCTTCGCCGCGCGCACGGTGAGGTTGGCCTTGCCCGTGCTGCCGGCCGACCGCGCCAGGGTCTGGTTGCCGCGGCCGACGACGCTCAGCCGCACGAGGTAGCGCCCGGGGGCCACCTTGGTGCCCGCGGGCCAGCTCACGGTCACGATGCGCCCGGCGCGCACGCGCCCGAGCTCGACGCGCGCGACGGTGCCGCTGCCCTGCGGCCAGAAGACGATCCACGCGCGGACGGTGCGCGCGCTGGGCTGGTCGATGCGGAAGCTCACCGAGGGCAGCTTCGGAGCGGCGATGGTGCTCGGACTCACCTGGAACCCGCTGGCCACGGGCTTGGGCGGCGTCGCGTTCGTCAGCGGCGCGCCGTACTCCGACCCCCCCTCAGGTGTCGGCGTGTACGACGCGCCGCCGGCCCCGGCGGACGCGACGGGCGCGAGCAGTCCCATCAGGGAGAAGAGCCCGGCCGCCATGATGCTGCAGATGCGAGTACTGCTTGCCACGTCCGGACCGTCGGCAGGCGCGGACGCCGCTGGAACCGGGGTCTCCTGCCTTGCGCTGCCTTCCGGCGCCAAAGCTCCAGCAAGGCGCGCCAAACCTCGTCAAAGCTGCAACGAACCGCCCACGCGGGCGGCCGGGGGCTACCGATCCTGCAGCGCGTCGAGCCCGATGGCGAAGGCGAGCACGAGGCGGCGGTCGACGCCCTCGAGGCCCGGGCCGAGCTCCATCACGTAGCGATCGCGCAGCTTGCCCATCACGCGCCGATAGGTGCCGACCGGCTCACCCTCGCGGACGAAGACGAAGTTGAACGGCAGGAACGTCAGCAGCGAGGCGATCTCGCCGAACATGCCGGCCACGCGCCTCACGATCGCGATCGGCCAGCTCGCCTCGTGGGCCTCGAAGAGCTCGGTGCCCGCGGCGTCGCGGACGTGCCAGTGGCTGCGCACCAGCGACTTGGCGAAGTCCTTCTCCAGCAGGCCGATCACGTGCCCGTCGGCGTCGAGGACCTCGTGACGACCGCGGACCTCGAAGACGCTCTTGGACTTGATCATGAAGAGGTGCGCCGGGTCGTCGAGGGACAGCCGGAAGCGGATGTCCTCCTTGATCTTCATCTTCTTCTGCTTGACGTACAGCAGCGGCTCGCCCTCCTCCGTCGAGCCGGGCGCGGGCACGCTGATGCGGTACTCGTTGCCGATCGGGCGGAAGACCTGCTGGATGAGGAACCCGTGCGAGGAGTCGATGGCGGGCAGGACGTCGACAGGGCCGGCGGCGGGAGCGTTCATGAACGCACTATGAACAGAAGCCGCTCAGCGGTCCAGCATCCGGCCCATCACCTCGAGCGCGCCGGCCTTGGCCAGCGGCTCGTTGAGGTTGCCGCATTTGGGCGACTGCACGCACGACGGGCAGCCCGACTCGCAGGGGCACTCGCTGATCAGGCGGTAGGCGTCGCCCACGAGCGTCTCGAACGCGATGAAGCCCTGGCGGGTGATCCCGACGCCGCCGGGGTGGCCGTCGTAGATGAAGATCGTCGGGCGCCCGGTCTGCGGGTGCGCGTTGGTCGACAGGCCTCCGATGTCCCATCGATCGCACATCGCCAGCAGCGGCAGCACCGCGATCTGCGCGTGCTCGGCGGCGTGCAGCGAGCCGAGCAGGACCTCGAGCGGGAAGTCGCCGGCCAGCAGGTCGTCGTCGAGCTCGTACCACAGCGCCTGCGTGCGGAACGTCGTCTCGGGCAGGTCCAGGCCCTGGAGGTCCATGACCTCGTGATCGGGCAGGCGCTTGCGCTGGTAGGCCAGGACCTGCTCGGTGACGCTGACCGCGCCGAAGCTCAGCGTCACCCCGAGCGTCTCGCGGCGGTCGAGCAGGCGCTCGATCTGCGTGTCGGTCTCGCGCTTGGGCTGGGTGTACCAGTTGCCGTCGAACGGGCTCACGAGCGCGCGGCGGCCGTGGACGTCGAGCTCGCCGACCTCGTAGGCGCGGCCCATGTGCAGGTACACCGCGCCGTCGTGGACGGTCGAATGCGCGCGGGCCGCCTCGACGGTGCCCAGCAGCTCGCCGCTGGACGTGTCGACGATCGCGAACGTGTCGGGCGAGGCCGAGCGAAGCGAGACGCGGGCAGCCGGGAAGTCCTCGGGCTTGCGCAGCACGTATTGGCCTCGGCGCTCGACGAGCTGCCCGGAAGCGACGAGGACCTCGACCCACGCCAGCCAGCGTGGCCCCAGCGTCTCGGCGTCGGCGGCGCTCAACGGGCCCTCGTGCGCCGCGCACAGCAGATGTGCGAGGTGGATCTGCTCGTTCTCGTGGTGGACGATCGCGGCCTCGACCGGGCGCTCGAGGAAGTCGTCGGGGTGGCGGCAGAAGAACTGGTCCAGCGCGTCGTCGCCGGCGATGTAGACCGCCAGCCCGCGCCCGCGGCGCCCCGCACGCCCCCACATCTGGCGCAGCGAGGCGACGGTGCCCGGGAAGGTCACCGTGACCGCGGCGTCCAGACCGCCGATGTCGATCCCGAGCTCCAGCGCGTCGGTGGTGATGACCGCCAGCAGCTCGCCGTTCGTCAGCCGGGCCTCGAGCTCGCGGCGCTGCTGGGGCGTGTAGCCGGCGCGGTAGGGCGCGACGCGGTCGGCCAGCGCGGGGTCGTCGCCCTGCTCGAGCTCGAGCTTCGTCAGGCGCGCGACGAGCTCGACCGCCTTGCGTGACTTGATGAAGCAGATGGTCCGCGCGCCGGCGGTCACGAGCGCGGCGACCATCTCGGCGGCCTCGGCCAGCGCGCTGCGGCGGGTCTGCAGCGCCTCGTCGGTCACGGGCGGGTTCCACATCGCGATCTGGCGCCGCGCGCCCGGCGCGCCGTCGCGGTCGATCAGCGTCACCTCGTCGAAGCCGGTCAGGCGCTCGGCGAGCTCGACCGGGTTGGCGATCGTCGCGCTCGCCAGCAGGAAGCGCGGCTCGGTGCCATAGGCGTTGGCCACCCGGCGCAGGCGGCGCAGGACGTTGGCGACGTGCGAGCCGAACACGCCGCGGTACACGTGCGCCTCGTCGACGACGACGACGGCGAGGTTGGCGAAGAAGTCCGCCCACGCGGTGTGGTTGGGCAGGATCCCGACGTGCAGCATGTCGGGGTTGGTGAGCACGAGGTTGGAGCGCTTGCGGATCGCCAGGCGCTCCTCGCGCTTCGTGTCGCCGTCGTAGATGGCGGGGCGGACCTGCTTGTGCAGGCCGAAGGCGTGGAGCGCGCGGGCCTGGTCCTGGGCGAGCGCCTTGGTGGGGTAGAGGTACAGCGCGCGGGCCTTGGCGTCCGAGCACAGGACGTCGAGCGTCGGCAGGTTGAAGCACAGCGACTTGCCCGAGGCGGTCCCGGTCGTGACGATCGTCGGGCCCTCCCACGCCGCGGCTAGCGCCTCCGCCTGATGGGAGTAGAGCTCGTGGATGCCGGCGCGCCCCAGCCCGGCGACGACCGCCGGATGCAGGTCGCCGGGGATCGGCACGAGCCGGGGCTCGCGGGCGCCCTCGTAGGCCTGGCGGACGAGGCGCTCGTCGGCGCGCCCGGTCTCCAGCAGCTCGCTCCAGGGCTCCGTGCGCTTGGTGACGGCCATCGGGGCCATGCTAGATGGCGCCCGGTCAGCGCCCGCGGGCGGTGCGTTGACAGGTCCCCGGCGCAGGGGTAGCTTCGCCGCGAACGGCAAGGAGGACGTGAGGTGGGGGTAGATCCCAGGTCGGTCGCCGAGGGCACGCCGCGGTGCTTGACGGTGCGTGCCCTGCGGATCATGGGCCTGGCCTTGGCGCTGGCCCTGGCGCTCGGCCCGGCGGTCGCCCGCGCCGCCGCGCCCTCGATCTCGTACACCCTCTCCGGGACACCCGGCAGCAACGGCTGGTACGTGGGCCCCGTGACCGTCCGCTGGTCCGTGAGCGGCAACTTCGACTCCTCGCCCGGCTGTGAGGCGGCCGTGCGCATCCCCGACGACACGACCGGCACCACGCGCACCTGCTCGGCCGACGGGCCCGACGGCCACGCCTCGGTCACCACCTCCGTCATCCGCATCGACCAGACCCCGCCGGTCGCCTCGGCCGTCGCCCCGGCGCGCGCTCCCGACCACGACGGCTGGTACACGAGCCCGGTCGCGATGGGCTGGACGGGCACCGATGCGACCTCCGGCATCGACGTCTGCACCGCGCTCACGTACGGCGGCCCGGACGCCGCCCCCGCGCAGCTCTCGGGAACCTGTCGCGACCGCGCCGGCAACACGAGCGCGCCGCTGGTGTTCTCGCTGCAATACGACGCGACGCCCCCCGCGCCGCCCAGGCTGAGCGCAACGGCGGGGGACCAGGCCGTCGCGCTGGCCTGGCCGCCGTTCGCCGACGCGAGCTCGGTGACGGTGACCCGGTCGCCCGGCGTGGCCGGCGCGAAGGCGAGCACCGTGTACCAGGGCACGGCGACGAGCGTCCGCGACCGCGGCCTGCGCAACGGCGTGCGCTACGCCTACACGGTCACCGCCGTGGATCCGGCCGGCAACACGGCGGTACGGTCGGTCGCGGCCACGCCGGCGTCGTTCCTCACGCTCCCTCCGCTGGGAGCGCTGTTCTCCGCGTCCACGCCGCCGATGCTCCGCTGGAAGGCAGTGAAGCCGGCGCGCTACTACAACGTCCAGCTCTTCCGCGGGAGCCACCAGGTCCTCAGCGCATGGCCGACACGGGCGAAGCTCCAGCTCCGGAGCTCGTGGCGCTACCGCAACCGGCGCCGGAACCTGACGCCCGGCGTCTACCGCTGGTACGTCTGGCCCGGCTACGGCCCCCGCCGCCGGCACGCCTACGGCAAGGTCCGGGGCCGCAGCGAGTTCACGATCCCCGGCTGAGCGGCGATCGCGACAATGGGGCGGTGTGCTGCCTCTACGTGGATCTCGACGGCACGCTGCTCGGACCGGGCGGCGCGATCACCCACGACGCGGACCGGCGCTTCACGCTCAGCGCCATGCGCGCCGTCGAGGCCTGTGCGCGCGCGGAGGCAGAGGTCGTGCTGATGTCGGGGCGCCGGCAGGCCGGGGTGGCCGAGATCGCCCGGCTGCTGGGCCAGACGTCGTACATCTTCGAGGCGGGCTCCGCCGTCGTGCTCGAGGGCGAGGAGCACTGGCTCACCGGTGAGTGGCGCCCCGGAGCGCGCTCGATCCACGATCAGATCGACGACTGCGGAGCCCCCGCGCTGCTGCTCGAGCGCTACGCCGGGCGCCTGGAGTACCACGACCCCTGGCACCGCAACCGCGAGGTCTCCCATCTCTTCCGCGGGCTGGTCGACGCGTTCGAGGTCGACGCGCTGCTGGCCGAGCACGGCCACGGGGGCCTGCGCCTGGTCGACAACGGCGCGGCGCACGGGCGCTCGGAGGCGCTGGGCGACCTCCAGCAGATCCGCGTCTACCATCTCGTTCCCGAGGGCAGCTCCAAGGCGGCGGCGGTCGTCACTCACATGCGCATGCGCGGCTACGACCCTGCGGACTGCATCGCGGTCGGGGACTCGCGAGAGGACCTGGCCGTCGCCCCGCACGTCGGCGCCTTCTGGCTCGTCGCCAACGCCCTGGCCAGCGACCCCACGATCCGCGACGCGATCGGCGCGCAGGACGGCAAGGTCCGCATCGCCGAGGCCTCCCACGGCGCCGGTGTCTACGAGGCGGTCGTCACCACGCTGGCCGAACGGGGGGCGGGCTGACGTGCGCCCGCCGGCCGGCGCCGCCCTGGGGGCGCTCGCGATCGCCGCGGCCGCCGTCGTCGCCGGGGCAGCGGCAGGCGCCCAGCAGCCGTCGCCGGTCCCGCGCAGCGCCGCGCGCCTGGGCGTCTCGGTCGAGGGCCGGCCGATCGGCCTCGTACGCCTCGGCGACCCCGCCGCTCCCCGCAAGGTCCTCGTCGTCTGCTGCATCCACGGCAACGAGGGCGCGGGGCAGGCGATCGTCGATCGGCTCGTCGCCCGGCGCCAGGCGCCAAAGGGCACCGAGCTGCTGCTCGTGCGCGACCTGAACCCCGACGGCCTCCGGCACCACACCCGCACCAACGCCCATGGGGTCGACCTCAACCGCAACTCGTCGCAGATGTGGCACCGGCGCCCAGGCGCCGGCGAATACGGCGGCCCGCGGCCGTTCTCCGAGCCCGAGACGCGGGCCATCCGGTCGCTCATCCTCGCCGAGCGCCCGGCGATCGCCGTCTGGTACCACCAGCCGTTCGGGCTCGTCGACTTCCCCGAGACCGGCAGCAGCACGGTCAGCCGTCGCTACGCGGCGCTCACGGGGCTGCCCGCGCGCCGCCTGACGGCCGAGCCGGGGAGCATGTCGCGCTGGGAGAACGCGCGGGTGGGGCGGGGGAGCTCGTTCGTCGTCGAGCTGCCCGGGGGACCGCTCTCGGGGCGCGCGGCCGACCGTCATGCCGCGGCGGTGCTGGCGGTCGCGCGGGCGGGCTGAGCCGGCCTCGGGCGCGACCGCCCTCAGAGCACCTCCGCCAGCGACGCGCCCGCCGCCTCGAGCTCTTCCAGCGTCGTGGCCTCGACGATCCGTTGCAGGTCCAATATCCGCGCGCCGAAGCGGTCGAGCTCGTTGCGCCCGACGACCGCGTGGCACGGGACGCCCGCCTGGCGTGCGCGGGTGGCGATCTCGCCCGCGGCCTTGCCCTGCAGCGTCTGCTCGTCCATCTTGCCCTCGCCCACGACGACGGCCCTCGCGGCGCGCATGCGCGCGTCGAAGCCCAGCGCGGACAGGACGAACGGCGCGCCCGGCTCGAGCACCGCGCCGAACGCCGCCCACAGGCCGCCCGACAGGCCGCCGGCGGCGCCGGAGAGCGGCAGCCCGCGCGGGTCGCGGGGCAGGGTCGCCGCCATCGCCTCCAGCCGCGCGGTGAGCCGCGCGACCGTAGCCGGATCGGCGCCCTTCTGGGGGCCGAAGACCTTCGCCGCCTGCTCGAACGGCGTCCGCACGTCGCACACCACCACGAGCCGCGCGCCGCGCAGCCCGCCGGCCTCCTCGATCGCCGCGATCGCGCCCGCGCCGCCGTCGGTCGTCGCGCTCCCCCCGGCGGCGACGAGGACGACCTGAGCCCCGGCCGCGATGGCCGCCGCGATGAGCTCTCCGGTGCCGCGGGACGTCGCCGCCTCGGCGTCGCGCTCGCCCGGGCCGACGAGGCCGAGCCCGCTCGCGGCGGCCATCTCGACGATCGCGGTGCCGCCGTCCTCGATCAGCGCGAACCCGGCCTCCACCGGCCGGCCCAGCGGATCGCTCACCGCCGCGCCGGCGGTCTCGCCGCCCAGCGCGGTGAGCAGCACCTCGAGCGTGCCCTCGCCCCCGTCGGCGACCGGGCACAGGTCCGGCGGCGCGAGGCCGGCGGCCTCCAGCCCGCGCCCGATCGCGGCCGCGACCTCGGAGGCGCGGAAGGTGCCCTTGAAGGAGTCGGGCGCCACGAGCACGCGCGCTGGGATCACCGGGGCGGTCATCGTGCGCGCCATGCTCGCAGTCCGACGGCGACCCGGCAGCCTCAGCGGCCCAGCGCCGCCCGCAGCCGTGCGTCGAACTCCCGGCGCGGCAGCTCGCGCGCGCCGAGGCGCAGGGTGTGATCGGTCGCGATCTGGACGTCGCACAGCGTCATGCCGGCTTCGGCAAGACGGTCGACCGTGCGCGAGAGCAGCGCGTTGCCGGCATGGGGCTCCACGCGGCGCATGGACTCCAGCAGCGCCGCGCGCCCGAGGACGATGCCGAGGATGCCCGCGGCGAGCTCGCCTCCGGGCGTCCACAGCTCGAACGTGTGCGAGAAGCCGGCCCCGTGCAGGCGGCGGTAGAGGACCTTCAGGCGCTCGCTGATCCACGCGCGCTCGCCGGGAGGCGGGGTGGCGCACAGGTCGAGGACCCGGTCATAGGCGCCGTCGACGCGCAGCGCGAAGCCGTCGCACGCGCGCAGGCTGCGGCGCACCTTGCGCGCCAGGCCCTCGCGCGCGGCGGGGTCGAGGTCGAAGATCGCGCGCTGCTCGGCGGCGTACCAGGGCAGCTCGTCCGACCCGGTGTCGTCCATCGGGAACCAGCCCCGGGCGTAGAGGGCGACGGCCTGCTCCACGGAGGGCAGGCCGGCGCCGGTCACGTGTCGAGCTGCTCGACCCGGCACTCCTCGGGGTCCTTGTCCTCGCGCCAGCGCTGGACCTTGGCCCCGTGCCGGATCCGCCCGTCGGAGACGTGGTCGAACGTCACCTCGACGACGAGCTCGGGCCGCAGCTTGACCCACTCGAGGTCGCGGCCGGCGGTCCAGCGGCTGGGCTCGCCGCTGCCGCGCTCGCCGGTCTCGTGGGGCGCCAGGCGGGCGGGCAGCGCGCGCTTCTCCTGGGCGGTGAAGCCCGACGAGTGGCCTACCTCGCGCAACTGCCCGTCGGGCCCGTAGAGGCCGAGGATCAGCGAGCCGACCGTGCCCTCCTCCTTGCCGGGCCGCCAGCCCACGACGACGGCGTCGATCGTGCGCACGCGCTTGACTTTCACCATCCCGGTGCGCTCACCCGGCTGGTACGGCGCGCCGGCCTCCTTGGCGATGACGCCCTCGGCGTCCTGCAGCCACTGCTGCGCCTCGCCGGCCGTGCGGACCATCGGCGTCAGCGCGACGGGTGGGGCGACGAGCGCCTCGAGCGCAGCACGGCGCTCGAGGAAGGGGCGGTCGAGCAGGACGTCGTCGTCGCGGGCCAGCAGGTCGAAGGCGACGTACGTCGCGGGCGTCTTCTCGCTGAGCATCTTCACCCGCGAGGCGGCGGGGTGGATGCGCTGGGAGAGCAGGTCGAACTCCTGGCGGCCGGCCTCCACCTCGATGATGATCTCGCCGTCGAGGACGTAGCGCCCGGGGGGGAAGCGCAACTCGGGGAAGTAACGGGTCAGCGAGCGCCCGTTGCGCGATTGCAGCTCGACGGCGTCGCCGTCGACGAAGGCGACGGCGCGGAAGCCGTCCCACTTGGGCTCGTAGGCCCAGCCGTCGCCTTCAGGCAGCGTGCTGCGCGAGCGGGCGAGCTGGGGTGGGAGCGGGGAGGTCAGGGGAAGCGGCATCGGACCGGACCTTACCCCGCGTCTGCAGGAGGACGACGGCCCCCAGGACGAGCGCCCCGCCCACCGCCTGGACGGGACCCAGGCGCTCGCCGAAGACCACCATCGCCAGCGTGACGGTCACCACCGGCTCGGCCGTCGACACGATGCTGGCCGTCGCGGGGCCGACCTTGGGCAGGCCGAGCATGAACGCGGTGACCGGCATCACGGTCGAGACCAGCGAGAGCGCGACGACGACGAGCCAGCCGTGGGGCTGGAAGCCCAGCGAGACGCCCCCGGAGGCGGCGGCGAAGACGCTGAAGCTCACGAAGGCGCCGGTGGCGATAAGGGCGCTGAGGAGGAAGGTGTCGATGTGCCCGAGGATGCGGTCGGCGACGAGGATGTAGGCGGTGTAGACGACCGCCGCGCCGAGCGCCATCGCGACGCCCACCGGCTCCAGCGCGCCGGTCCCGCCGCCGAGCAGCACGAGCGCCGCGCCGCCGCTCGCCAGGACGAGCGCCCCGCTGCGCCGGCGGTCGGCGCGCTCGCGGCCAAGGGCGAGCGCTACGAGGAAGACGAGCGCGGGATAGGTGTAGAGCAGCAGGGAGGTCAGCGACGCGTCGATGTGCGTCAACGCCCCGAAGAAGAGCCCGGCCTGCGCGGCGTAGCCGGCGCCGCCAAGCGCGAGACCGCCCAGGACGACGCGGCGCGACGGCCACACAGGCCGGCGCGCGGCGACGATGAGCCAGAAGGCTGCCGCCGCGATCGCGAAGCGCAGAACCAGGACCGTCGTGACGTCGAGGCCGGCCGCGTAGGCCTCCTTGGCCAGGATGGCCATGAGGCCGAACCCGACCGCCGACGCGAGGCAGAGCGCTACGCCCTGCGAGTGCTCCCGGCTACCAGTTGTGGCGCCCATCGTCCCTGCGCGAGTCGGCACCGTAGCGGAGGCTGATGGCGGCGTTCGCGCCGAAGAGGGCGAGGGCGGCGATGAGAGAGACCATGGCAGCAGAGTAGAACGCGCGTTCGCGCCGCGGTAGCCTTTCCTTCCAGCGACTCCCCAAGGTTCTTCCTTGACCCTGCAACAGCTCGGCTACTTCCTCGCAGCGTTCCGCCACGGCTCGTTCAGCGGCGCCGCCGACGAGCTCTACATGGCCCAGCCCTCGCTGTCGGAGCAGGTCCGCCGGCTGGAGGCCGAGCTCGGCGTCGACCTGTTCCAGCGCGTGGGCCGCGGCCTGGTCCCGACCGAGGCGGGGCACACGCTTCGCCCCCACGCCGAGCGGACGCTCGCCGACGCCGAGGCGGCCCGCGAGTCGGTGGTGGCGGTCCGCGAGCTGCGCGGCGGGATCGCGACGTTCGGGACCTGGGGCACCGCACGCCACTACCCGGGCACCGACATCGTGGCCGACTTCTGCCGGCGCTACCCGGACGTGCGCGTGCGCATCGTGGGCCAGAACTCCTCGGAGGTGGCCGACGCGATCCGCGAGGCCACGCTCGAGGCGGGCATGGTCGCGCTGCCCATCGACGACCGCGGACTCGAGGTGCGGCCCATCATGCGCGACGAGCTCGTGTACGTCAGCAACGATCCCGGCCACGTGCGCCGGGCGATGACCATCGAGCGCCTCGCACACGCGCCGCTGATCCTGCCCGACGCCAGCTTCGGCATCGAGGATCCGACGCGCCGCCAGCTCGCCGAGCTCGCCCAGCGCGCGGGTGTGCTGATCGAGCCCCAGATCGAGGTCGAGGACGTCGAGGCGGCGATCGAGCTGGCGATGCGCGGCCTGGGCGACACGATCGTGGCGCGGGGCATCCTGCTCTCGCTCGGGCGACGACTCCCCAAGGCCCTCGGCTGGGTGCCCTTCGAGCCGGCGATCTACGACCAGTTCGCCTTCGTGTCGCGCCGCGGGGGGCGCCTCTCTCCCGCCACCCAGGAGTTCCTGCGCCTGGCCGACGAGCGCCTGAGCGCGCTGGCGGAGCGGCTGGAGACCCACCCGCCCCGGCGGCGCCGGCCCGGCGGCTGACCGTGCCGGGCTGGCTCGCCGGCCTGCTCGTGGCCGTGGCGCTGTACGCGCTGTTCGTCGCGGTCCTCGTGGTGCTGGGCCGCCGCGAGCAGGCTACCGCGGTCGCACGCTTCATCCCCGACTGCGTCGTGCTGGCCAGGCGCCTGGCGCGCGACGGGCGGGTCCCGCGCCGCCAGCGGGTCTACCTCGGCCTGCTGGTCGCGTACCTCGTCGTCCCGTTCGATCTCGTGCCCGACTTCATCCCCGTCGCCGGGGTGCTCGACGATGCGGTGCTGGTCGTGCTCGTCCTGCGCTCGGTCGTACGCGCGGCCGGAGCCGAGACCATCCGCGAGCGGTGGCCGGGCCCCGAGCAGACGCTCGCGGTGCTGCTGCGCGCGGCGCGCCGCCGCGGGTCTTTTTACTGACGGGTCTCGCTGGGCTGTGACGGCTTGATGGGCGGGCCGGTCCGCGACTCGCGGTTCGTGGCGGCGATGGCGGCCGCGTCGGTCCCGGCGAGCAGCCGCGCCGCCTCGTCGGCGAGCCCGTCGTCGACCTGGACCTCGTACTCGTCGGCCTCCATCCTCGAGATCGAGGTGAAGTCGCGGCGGCCGCCGGTCAGGGCATGCGCAATGACCCCGAACAGCGCTCCGATGATGGCCCCGAACCAGAGCCCGTCGATGACGAGCCAGCCGCTCGCGACGATCGGGCTGAACCAGTCGAAGACGAAGAACAGCCAGGCGATCAGCACGCCGACCAGGGCGCCGGTCAGCGCGCCGGTCAGCGCCGCCTTGCCGTAGGTCATGCGCCCGGTCACGCGCTCGACGTAACGCAGCCCGCGGCCCACGATCATG
>JAOPZW010000063.1 GCA_025963905.1 Solirubrobacterales bacterium
ACGTTGATGCGCCCCGTCATGGTCAGCCGGACCGCCGTGGCGATGGCGGCCCGGTCGGTGATGGCGTGGCAGAGGTAGCGCCGCACGGGCTCGTCGAGGCCGGCGAGGGAGGACCGCTCGAAGCGCCGTGCTCGTTGAAGGTCGGCGGTCATGTCCTCACGCGAATGGGCCGTCCGCGGCGGTCGTCGCCGGTCGATGGGTTGGCCGCTCACGGCGGCCGTCGCCATCCTCACGGGCGTGGCCGCCGGCCTGCCGGATGGCGGTGCGACCGAGGACGAGCGCGAGGACGGCAATGAGCGGCGTGATGGCGCTCCACCAGGTGACCGCGGCGAACGGCAGCGCCCCGAGGGCCAGCAGCGCGTAGGCGGCCCGTCGCGAGCGCGAGGCAGAAGCCATCGCTCCCCAGATGAGCAGCCCGCCGAGGACGCCGAGCAGACCGGCGAGGCCCAGCGCGGTGGCGCCGAGGAAGATGTAGTAGGCGCCGCAGAGCGCGACCAGTCCGGTGTACCAGCGCCGCTCGTCGACCGCGTGCCCGAGTTCCCCTCGTTGGGCCGCGCTGAGCAGCAGTCCGCCGGCGACCAGCAGCAGCGACCCGGGTACGAGCCACAGCCGGCCGACCGTCGTAAAGCAGATGACTGCCGGGACCACGAGCCCGAGCGCGACGGCGAGGCGGTGGCTATGGGCGCGGCTGTCGGCTCGCTGCAGCACGCCGGCTGACGCCAGCGCGACGGAGCTCAGGATGATGGTCGTAAGACCGAGCCGGGTGGTGTCTTGCTTGTTGCCGACCCAGTCGCGGATGGACGGCCCGAATGTGAGCTCCGCGACGCCGGCGAAGACGCCGAGGCCGGCTCCGACCAGCGCCAGTCGGCTGGCCAGGCGGTCGCGCCGGCCACGCCGGGGCGACCTCTCGTCGTGTGGCCGCAAGCCGGCGGTCGTGCTCATGCGACCACGTCCTTGGCGGGCCGGCGGGGGCTCCTGCGGCGACCGTTATCGCCGGTCGGGTAGCCGATGCGGAAGGCCACCAGCGGCTGCCAGCCGCGGTCGGGGACAAGTGCCTGCACGGCCGGAGCGAACCGAGCGTTGAGGCCGAGCTGGCGCTCGCGGTCGGCGCGCTCGGTCATCTGGTTCATGTGGTGCAGCGACAGGCCGTTGCGTGCCGTCCAGAGGTGGGCGCGCTCCAGCAACCGGCCGCCGAGGAGGCGCTGGCGATTGTCGCGCGCGTCCGGGACCGCGACGATGCCGTACGCCGCGGCCGTCTTGGTGTGGGCCTTGCGCGTGGCGTCGACCCAGAACCGGTCGCCGCTACGGCGGTCCGAGGCCGGCAGCATCTTCGCCAGCGCCGTCGTCACCTCCGACAGGCCTTGGGTGTCGAGCGTCAGGCCGTCCTTGAACTTCTGGATGTCGTCCCAGGAGGAACGAAAGAGTCGGAAGCCGTCGCGCGACTGCTGCTCGTCGCTCGTGATGGCGCGCGCGGCATCGACCATCAGCGTGCCGATGCGCCCGCGGTCCGCTTCATCGGTGTACCAGTACAGCCGTGTGCCCGGCAGGCCCGCGGCCAGCGCGGTCATCTGCGCCAGCACCACTGCCGGAACCGCTTGCTGCCGGTACGCAGTGCGGTCAGTGTGCCGGTCCGGGATGGCCCGGTACAGCGCCGCACGACGCAGCGGGCCGGGAGCCAGGTCGATGCGAGCGGCGTGGACCGGCTGCCCCGGCGTCGGCAGCAGCATGACCTGCGCTCGATAGCCGTTGGCGGGCGCCGCCTGCAGCAGGTTCTCCAGTGCACACCCCAGGCCGACGTACATCTCGCGGTCAAACGGGTCCAGAGCGCCCGTCATGCGCCTGCGGTCGGCGAAGATGTCGATGCGGGTCGGCGTCGTGCGAAACACCCACGCCTGGCTGTTGTGCGGGTTGGCCGCCAGCACGGCGGCCGACACAAGCGCCAGCGGACCCTTGGTCTTGTCCCAGTCGCGCCAGGCGTCGTAGGCGCCGCCCTCGCCGGCCTCCAACACACCCCGGTCGTACGCGCGATAGCTCACGCCCCCAGCCGCAACGACGAGCGCCGTCCCGCCCGCCAGTCCGGCGCGGCGCAGAAACGAGCGCCGCGACAGACCGCGGCGCGCCTCAGCCCGGTCATCCCGCGGCGCGGCAGGTGGTTGGGCGGTCTCCGAGGTGCGAGGCTCGGTCGGCGACATCAGACAGTTCCGCTTGGCACGTCACGCGACCGGCCGCCCGCCCCAGTGCGGCCGTACACGCCAGCCGGCGTTGGGGTGGGGCTGTGCTCTTCGGCGCGGCGCCGAAGCCCGGCGAACTGTTTGGCCTGCATCACCCAGTGCGCCGGGTCCCAGAACAGCCAGTTTCCGAACCCGACCAACCACCGCGGATGGGCACGCGCCTTGCCGGTCACGACCAGGCGGGTGTGCCCTTCCGGCGTCGGCGTCAGGAAGAAGCCCCATGTGCTGTCGGAGTAGAACCGCGGGGCCTTGACCGCGGGGGCGAAGTTCCGGGCCTGTGGAACCGTCACCGACGCTCGCAGCACCAGCGCGCGCTCGGGCTGCACCAGCGCGACGTCGAACCAGCGGCCGGCGTCGGGCGCCGAGGCGATGCGGTCGCCCTGCCGGAGGTCCTGCCACTCCGGGCGGATGTGCTCGGCGCTCGGTCGCCCCGCGTTGTCGAGCCGGTCCCAGCTGTAGAACCCGGCCCGGTCGGCTCCCATCTGCACCAGCCAGGGCCAGACGTCTCGCGCGGGCGCAGCGATGGTCGTGGCCATCGTCGAGTAGCGACGCGCGCCCGAGATGAGGTCATCACCCGGATAGGTTGCGCTGAGCTCCTGCTGCGTCGCACCCAGTGACGAGAAGCGGGGACGGACCGGCGATTGGTAGGCGGCGAGCGCGACCCCCAGCAGGGCGGCGACACGCGCGAGCGTCCGAGCGTTCATCGTTGAGGTCTCCGGGGGTGGGCCGGACAGGCCGTGCACAGCATCATTGCTCGCGTACCGTCTCGCGACCAGCCTCCCGGGACAAGGGTTCAACGCCGCGGCGTACGCAGGGGGAACTACGCAGGACGACCGAGGCGGCGCGTGCCCGCCTTGCCCCACGGTCCTCTCTCCAGCGATGTTCTCGCCTGCGCGACGCCCAACAGCTATGGCCGCGGTCGCTTCGGGCGCAGCCTCGTGGAAGCGGTCGGCGGGCGCGTCATCAGCCGTCCCGGAGCGGCCGAGTTCCTGGCCGACCTGCAGCGCCGCCTTGCCGTGTTCGCCACGCATCCCAGCGGCCAGACGCCGCTCGCGGTCAAGCCCGCCGTTCCGCCGCGTTCGAGCGGCTCGTTCGAGAAGGAGAGCGCCACGATCTCCGATCGCTGCGGTCGCGACGGCGTGCTGTCCTGCACCACGGCACGTGTCCCGTGGTACGCGGTCAGGTGCGATGAGTGCCGCGACGCCGGCTGGATCCTTGCGTCGGAGCGGAAGAAGTGGCGTCAGGGCCGTCATCTACCTTGACCACTGTGAGCGAGGCGAGCCACCCGGAACCGATCCTGCAGATCAAGGTCAGCCTAGTCGGGGTCGCGAAGCCGCCCGTCTGGCGGCGGCTGCTGGTGCCGGCGACGATGCGCCTCGACCGGCTGCACGCGGTGATCCAGACCGTGATGGGCTGGGGCGACTACCACCTCCACGCGTTCACCGCGGGCGATGTGGACTACGGACCGCCCGATCCCGAGCTCGATCACGTCGACGAGCGACGAACCTCGGTCGCCGAGGTGATCAGCGAGCCGCGCGACCGTCTGCGCTACGTCTACGACTTCGGCGACTACTGGCAGCACGACGTCATCGTCGAGAAGGTTCTCGCCGCCGAGCCGGGAGCTCGCTACCCGCGATGCGTCACCGGGAAGGGCAGCTGTCCGCCCGAGGACTGCGGCGGCGTATGGGGCTACGCCGACCTCCGCGAGACGCTTGCCGACCCCACGCACGAGGAGCACGCGGAGATGCTCGAATGGCTCGACCTCGAATCCGCCGACGACTTCGACCCGACCGCGTTCGACGTCGATCGCGTCAACGCGCTGCTCTGAGCCGGAGCTCGTCGACGAGATCCTTGCCTGGCGCGAGCGTGGCAGCGCCGCCGGCTCGCAGAGTTGACGACGAGCGGCTCTCGCGTGCCATGGCGGTACCGTTGCGCGCATGAGCGATGAAAGGGCGTACGCCCAGGCGCGTTGAGCGCCGCAAAATCCCGGCCGAGCGACATCCGCCGCGGCCGCCGGCAGCGCCGGCACAGCTGCTGGGACCACCTCGTCGTGGCCCCGCTGTGGGTCGCCTTCCAGGCCAACCTCGGGACGCTCCTACGCACGTGCGACGCCGTCGGCGCGTGCATCGCCGTCCCCGATACGAATCACTACCGCGAGGCGCTCGCCCACGGAGACACGCTCGGGCAGGGCCGCCATCCGTGCGTCCACTGGATCCGCACGAGCAAGGACCGCTGGATCGAGCAGCAGCGCGCCGACGGCTGGCGAATCGTCGCCGTCGAGCTTGCGGAGGGCGCGATCGCGCTCCCGCGCCTGGAGCCCGCGCGACAGCGCACGGTGATCCTGCTCGGGCACGAGCGGCATGGCGTCCCCGAAGAGCACGTCGACGCGGCCGACGCGTGCATCGAGATTCCGATGGTCGGGACGGGCGCGAGCCTCAATGTCGCCGTCGCCGGGAGCCTCGTGCTCTGCAGGGTCGCCGGCATGGCGTGACTGACCCGTTCAGCGCCGCTTCGGCGCGCCGCGGATCTCGACCGCGCTGACGCCTGGCGGCGGCGTCGCCAGCATCGGATTCGACGACAGCGGCTTCGGTGAGGACGGCGCGTCGCCCATCGCTACGCGGCCGGCACTAGGCGGACGTCGACGCCGAGCGCGCGCGTCAGCGTGCCGAGGGTCGCCGTGGTCGGGTTGGCCTGACCGCGTTCGATGCGGCTGATCTCCGCCTGGTCGATCCCCGTCATCTCGGCGAGCTGCTTCTGCGTGAGGTGCAGCGCACGGCGCTGCGCGGCGAGCTGGCGGGCAAGCGAGAAGTGCAGGCGGAACGCCTCCAGCTCGGCAACTGCCTCAGGACCCTCGGCGCGAGCCTCTGCCTCGAGCTCTGCAATGAAATCGTCGAACGTCGCCATACGATCAGTATGGGCTATACCCCATATCAGGTCAAGCGTTGCGACGGCGGAAGTCGGCGAGGCGGCGACGTGCCTCGGCGATCTCGCGCTGCTGCCGGCGCTTGCTCGGGTCGGCGCCCTTGTCGTAGCCACCGAGCAGCAGGACCAGGCGGTCGCGGTGCGCGTGGCAGAACACGCGCAACAGGATGCGCTCGCGCTGCGGCTCGTCGCGGGCGGCCTTGCCGAGCGAGCGCAGGATCTCGCCGGCGTCGTGGCGTAGGCGGAACTCGAACAGGCCCTCGCCGAGCTGCTTGCCGTACGCGCCGCGGCAGACACCGATGCCCTCAACCTCGAGGATCTCGCGCAACGCGACACCGATCGCCCGACGCTGGGTTGGCGTCAGCTCCTCGCGCAGCCAACTCAGAGAAAAGTGGGAAATCCGGCTGGGGGCCGGGCGGTCGCAGGTTCAATCCTGTCTCCCCGACTCAGAGGCCACGGTGGACAACCGAGCCTTACGAAGGACCACGAGGCCCAGGATCCCGGTGTTCATCGGGGGTTCTGGGCCATTTTCGTAGGGCTAGGCGCGGCCCGCCATCTCGTCGAGCAGATCCTCCTCGGCGTGCTCCCAGAGCGTGGCCCCGACCTCGATCCGCTCGTCGCCCTTCTGCGCCCGCATCATGATCAGGCTGTCGTAGCCCATGGTCCACTCGCGGTGGCCCAGCCACGCGCGGTCCGGACCCGGAGGGCTCATGCCAAGGGTCCATATCCACCGGCGCTCCGAGTCCTCCCCC
>JAOPZW010000085.1 GCA_025963905.1 Solirubrobacterales bacterium
GAACGGGAAGGTCTGCGCGACCGGCATGTGCAGGCTGCCGGCCTCGGTCAGCGCGGCCGCCTCGCCGAGCGCCTCGACGGCGCGGAAGTCTCCGCCGCCGGTGACCTTTGCGCCGAGCGCGGCGGCGCCGAAGTCGGCGATGGTGGCCACCCGCGCCGGGTCCCCGGTCAGGGCGATGAGGTCGGGCACGGCGCCCTGGCCGGCGGTGTCGAACGCGAGGTCGACGCCGTCCGGCGCCAGCGCGCGCACGCGCTCCACCAGGCCGGGACCGTAGGTCGTGGGCTCCGCGCCGAGCGAGCGCAGGAAGTCGTGGTTGCGCTCGCCGGCCGTCCCGATGACCCGGGCCCCGCGGACACGCGCAAGCTGCACGGCTGCGGTGCCCACGCCGCCCGCCGCGCCGTTCACCACGAGCGTCTGGCCCTCGCCGACACCACCGAGCACGGTGAACACGCGGACGCTGGTCTCGACCGCCACCGGCAGGCTCGCGGCCTCCTCCCACGAGAGGGCGGCGGGCTTGTGGGCGAAGTCCTCCAGGATCGCGAACTCGGCCGCGGCGCCGCCGACGGCGAAGCCGAAGACCTCGTCGCCGATCGCCACGTCGGTGAGATCCGCGCCGACCTCGTCGACGATGCCCGCCGCCTCGCGGCCGTCAATCGCCGGGAAGCTCACCGGCATGACGTCGCGCAGGACGCCGCTGCGTGCCTTCCAGTCGATCGGGTTGACGGCCGCGGCGCGCACCGCGATCCGGACCTGCCCGGGTCCGGCGTGCGGCTCCTCGACGTCCGCGACGTGCAGGACGTCAGGGGGGCCGTACTCGGTGAACGTGACGGCCTTCATGGGTCCAGCGTAGCTCGACCGAGCCCGGCCGGCTGCATCGACGAGCGTCCCGTGAAGATCCTGAGACTCACCGCGAGTGCCGCCGGTCGGCGACGTTGCAGCCGCCATGCGCCCTGCGATCCTCCTGGCCGGCCTGCTCCTGGCCGTCGCCCCCGCCACCGCGTCGGCCCGTGCTCCGCAGCTCGACGAGCTCGTCGGCACGATGCACCAGCACTCGGCCTACTCGGACGGGTATCCCGGATCGACACCGGCGAGCTACTTCGCGTCGGCCCGCCGCCACGGGCTCGACTTCGAGGGCAGCGGCGAGCACTCCGACACCAACGACCTCCCGATCGTCGCCAACCAGGAGTGCACCGACCCCGATCCGGCGAAGAACGAGGCGGCCGCCTGCCTGAACGCCGACCCCCAGCATCCCGAGAACGCGTTCCACAAGTGGGACGCGACGCTCGCCCAGGCGAAGGCGGCGACCACCTCGGCGTTCACCGCGTTTCGCGGCTTCGAGTGGTCCTCGCAGCGCTTCGGCCACATCGGGGTCTACTTCACGCAGAACATCACGAACGCGCTCACGGACGGCGGCGACGTCTCGATGGACACCTTCTACGCGTGGGCGCAGCAGTCGCCCGCGCTCGGCGGGGGCGCCGACGGGCTCTACACCTTCAACCACCCCGGCGACAAGTTCCTGTGCCCGACGGTCAGCGGCTGCGACCCCACGCAGCTCTCCGAGCTCAACTGGGACCACTTCCGCTACGTCCCCGCGCTCGACAACCGCTTCTTCGCCCTCGAGGTGTTCAACGGCACCAGCGACTTCGGCAGCGCGCCGGGCCACAACGCACCGGCCGAGGGCTGGTACGCCTACGCGCTCGACAAGGGCTGGCACGTCGGAGCCGTCGGCGCCGAGGACAGGGGCCACCAGCGCGGCGACGACTGGGGCTCGCCGGGACTCGCCAAGACGATCGTGCTGGCCGGGAACCGCTCGCCCGCGGCGCTGCAACGGACCATGCGCGCCCGCCACGTCTACGCCATCCGGCGCGAGGGCTACCGCCTGCGCTTCACCGTCGACGGCAACCTCATGGGCGCGCGCCTCGAGCGCCGCGCCGGTGCTCCCCTGCACGTCCGCGCCGCCGTGACCGGGCTGACGCGCGGCTCAGCGGTAGGCGGTCCCGTGCGACTCGAGCTCGTGACCAGCGGCGGTCGCATCATCGCGGCGGGCAGCGACGGAGGGCTGGACGTCAAGCTGCCGGCCGCCCAAGACGAGCGCTACCTCTTCGTGCGTGCCGTCCAGGGCGGCGAGAACATCGCCTACTCCTCGCCCGTCTGGGTCACCACGCGCGGCAAGGCCCCGGGCGCCGCGACCGTCCGGCCCCCCGTGTCGCTGACGCCGGCGGCTCGGCCTCAGGCGCCCACGCCGTTCTCGGACATCTGCGTCCTCTGAGGCACACCGCTCAGAGGAGCTCCAGCTCGCTGCGCACGGCGAGCCCGCCCGGCCAGCACGACGTGCGACGCCAGTGCCGCTGCGGTCGCGAGTGCGAATGCGCCGGGGATTCCGAGCGCCGGCAGCCCCACCCCGACGACGACGAAGAAGAGGATGAAGCTGGCGAGTCCCGGGACGAGGCCCGCGAGCAGCTCGGTCGACGCGTCCGCCCCCGCCTGGGCTTGCGTGAAGGCGGCCAGGACGGCGGTGATGATCGGGAACGGCGCCAGCAGCCCGCTCACCCATGGGCTGAGTGAGCCCGCCGCCGTCGTGAGCGCCACCACCATCGCTGCGGTTGCGAGCAGGCGCCACCGGAGCAGGTCGCTGCCGCCGGAACTGGCCGGCCCGGACACGCGCCGGGCCAGCACGCGGCTCGCGCCCGCCACGGCGACGGCGGCGAGCACGCAGCTCAGCGCCAGGGGCAGCGAGCGGGTCGCGAAGAGGAGCGTCAGGACGAGGAACGCGCTCCAGCCGGCGAGGAGCGCCAGGGGCCAGGACGTCCGTCGCCCGACCTCCGCATAGGCAACCGAGAAGCCCACCAGCGAGACGATGCCGAGCACGGTGCCCTGTGCCGCTCGAGCCGCGAACGACGCGCCGTGCTCGACGGCGTAGATGAAGACGATGGGCGCCGCGACGACCGGCAGCCCGCCGACGAGGCCGCCGGCGCGATGACCGAGCGCGCGCGCCGTGCGCGTCGCCGCCGCCACGAGCGACGGCGCGAGCAGCACCTTCAGCGCGAGCACGACGAGGGTCATTCGCCCGGCGGCTCCCAGCGGGCCGCGAGATCGGACGACGAGACGCCCGCGATGCCCGGCGGCGTCGCGTGTCGCTCGAGGTAGCTGACGATCATCTCGATCCCGGCATCCAGGACGCGCGGGTCGCCTTCGAAGTCGTTGCGGTACGCCATGTCCAGGACGCCGTCGATCGCGTCGGCGGCCACCTCGAGCACGAGCACGTCGGTGTCCGGCTTCAGCAGGCCGGCGGCGAGAGCGAAGCCGTGGAACTGCGCGGCCAGCCGGCTCGTCCGCTCGCGCACGCGCGCGACGATGTCGGCGCTGACCCGGCCCTGGAACCAGAGCACGACGTAGCTCGGGTGGGCGCGATATCCGGCGACGTACGCATCGACGACAACCTGCGCGAGGCTGCGAACGCTGTAGGTCCCCAGCGCCGCGACGGCTTCCGTCAGGCGCACGTCCATCGCGCTCACGTGGCGGTCGATCAGCGCGGCGATGATCGCGTCGCGATCGGCGAAGTACTGGTACAGCGTGGCCACGGGAACCTTCGCCCGCTCGGCGACGGCTCGCGTCGACAGCGCATCGAAGTCCTCGCGCACGACGATCTGCTCGGCGGCGAGCAGGATCCCCTCCACGCGCTCGCGGCTACGGCGCTGGACGGGGACGCGGCGAGGCTCGGAGGTGACGGTGCTTGACGGTGCCACGGGATCGAGTATAACCTAAACCTGACACATGTTTAGGTTTGCCCTCCCCCACCGGAGCCCGCGATGACCTCAGCCCATATCCACTCCGACGGGCACCACGACGTCGTCGTGATCGGCGCCGGCCCTGCGGGCCTGGCAACCGCCGGCGCCCTCGGCCGCGCCGGGATCGAGGCGCTCGTCGTCGACCGCGGCGACCAGGTCGGGACGAGCTGGCGGGGACACTAC
>JAOPZW010000093.1 GCA_025963905.1 Solirubrobacterales bacterium
GACGGACGACTGCGGACCAACATCGGCAACGTCGCGGCCCTCGACGACGCCGTCGCCGCCCTCAACCCGACCGAGCGGATCAAGGGGAAGACGATCGTCCGCGTTCGCCCGTGAGGACTCGGGGCCGCCGAGCCGTTCCGCGGTCCCCCGGCTTGCCTTCACGATGACTCGTCTCTCGGCATCGGCGGGCGTCGCCGCGACAACGTCGATCCGTCGCGGATCCCCGCCGGGTCACTACTACGAGCCCGGCTTCCCGGTCCTGTCCCGGCTGCTCCTTCGAGGCACGACGCCTTTTCGCCCCTTTTCGCCCGAATCCCTCCACGAGCGATGAGTTCACGCGAGACGGCGAGTCTCCACCGCCATGAGCGAAAGAAAAGTGATTCTCAAGATGGTCCTGTCCCTCGACGGGTTTGCCACGAGCCTCGACGGCACCCACGAGTGGATGTTCGAGTGGTTCGGCGACGATTCCACAGAGCGCAGCCTCCGCGCGCTCCAGGAGGCGGGCGTTCACGCGATGGGACGCCGCAGCTACGAGATCATGGGCCCGCACTGGGCCGCGTCTGAGGGTCCAATCGCCACGGCGATGAACGACAAACCCAAAGCCGTCTTCTCCCACACCCTGGAAAGGGCGGACTGGGGACCGGTCGAGATCTTCGGCGGGGACCTGAGCGCAGGCATCGCCGACCTGAAGGGCCGCGATGATGAAGGGACGGTCCTGGTCCATGGTGGTCCCGACTTCGCCAAGTCGCTGACCCGCCTGGGCCTCGTCGACGAGTACCAGTTATCGACGGTCCCGATCGCGATCGGCGCGGGCCGCAGCCCGTTCGCCGATCTCAAGGAGCATCTGAAGCTCGAGGTGGTCGAAGAGCAACGCTTCCGAAGCGGAGCCCTCGCGCAGGTCTTGGTGCCGAAGCGTTGAGCGACAACCCTCAGTAGACGAGGCGCCCCGAGCCCATCGTGGCCGCTGGAGGTCAGATGCCTCGGTACACGCGGAAGCGGTAGCGCTCGGCGGTCGCGCGTGGCAGAAAGGATGCGGAGCTGCCCGGAGACCCAGGGCGCGGTGCCGAAGACGCCGGCGCCGTGGAGCACACGGCTGGTGGCGCACGAGCAGTCGTAGGACGGGTTGTTGACGTGCATCGGCCAGTGGCGCAGGGGCGGTCGGAGATGAGCTCTCGCCCGACGAGCTTCTCCGGATGCAGACGCGCGAGACGACGACGTGTCTGAAGCGGCCTTCCGGCGACGGTTGCGCCGCGTCAGCTCGCCCACCCGCGGACCGGAAGCACGCGCGTCGCCGGCGGCCGGCGCCCGGTCGGTGCGTCGGCGTAGTCGGCCAGCGCGCGCTCGACGCCAGGTGCGCAGCGTGGGCAGGCGCGCATCGCCTCGACCGCGCGCGCGACGCGTTCGGCGCGCCACAGGGTCATCGCCAGCTGGTCGCCCAGCTGCCCCACCGCGACGGCCACTTCGCGGCGCGCGCGAGAGCGGACCACCGCGAGATCGCGCAGATGCGTCGCGCGGGACACGAAGAGGGGCAGCTGTGGGTCCATGATCGCCATGGAACCCGACATCGCGGACAGACGGGCCCGGACCTCCGACGCGGGCGCTACCTTGCTGCGCCCGTGACGCCGTCGGTCTACACTCACCGCCCGCCGCCGCTCCTCGAGGTTCGAGTCCACCTGGCCGACCTCGTGCCGGCGGTCCGTGGGCTGTGCACCGGCTACGACCGGGGCGCGTGGCGCAACGACGACCTGGCGGGCTACCTGTTCGAGTACCTCCCCGACTTCGCCCTGCGCCACGGCGAGCTCGGCCCCGAGGGCCACGAGATGTGGGTGGCCAAGCTCGTCGAGGCCGCGCGGACCGTCTACACCACCGGCAAGTTCCAGCGCCGCGGCGAATTCGGGGAGCTGCTCCTGCACGCGGTCATCCGGGAGATCTGGCCCTCGGAGCCGGCGGTGTCGAAGATCTACTACAAGGACGGCCCGAACCAGACGGTCAAGGGCTTCGACGCCGTCCACGCCGTCCTGGCCGAGGGGTCGCCCTTGGAGCTGCTGCTCGGCGAGGTGAAGTTCTACCGGTCCATCGACAAGGCGATGACCGACGCGGCTAAGGAGCTGCGCGACCACTTCGGCAACGACGAGTGGCTACGCAGCGAGTTCGTGGCCGTCACGCGCAAGCTCGACCACAGCTGGCCGCACGCCGCCGAGCTGCGCGAGCTGCTGCACCGGCGGCGCACCCTCGACGAGATCGTGTCGCGCGTCCGCGTCCCGGTGCTGCTCACGTACGAGAGCGCCTGCGTCGACGGGCACACCTCGTGCAGCGACGCCTACTGCGAGCAGCTGGCGGAGGAGATCGCCGGCATCCGCGAGCGCTTCTCGGGCCGCACGCTGCCCAAGGACGTGACGATCGAGCTGCTGCTCGTCCCGATGCACCGCAAGGCCGACCTGATCAAGTCCTTGGAGACGCGGCTGCGCGCATGGAGGCTGATCGCGTGACCGCCGACGAGCTGCGTGACCTGTCCGCCGACCCCGAGGCGTTCACCGCCAACGCCTTCTCGGTGCTGCAGGGCGCGGCCGACCTCTTGGCCACGGCCGCCGGCCCGGAGGAGGCCGCGGTGACCCGCGAGATCATCATCCAGTGCCGCGAGCAGCGCGAGACGGTCGACGAGGCGACGGGTGGGCTCGTCGACGCGCTCGTGCGCGAGCTGGGGCTGTTCCCTTACCTGGACGGCGGTGCGCTCGACGATCGCGACCTGCTCGCGCGCGAGACGCTGCGCGTCGACGGCGTCGCGGTCATGCACACCGCGCAGGCAGCGGTCTACGCCCGCCTGATGGCCGGCGACAACATCGTGCTCAGCGCCCCCACGAGCTTCGGCAAGAGCCTCATCATCGACGTACTGCTGGCCAGCGGCCGCTTCGACAACGTGCTCGTGGTCGTGCCGACGCTCGCGCTCATCGACGAGACCCGCCGCCGGCTGGCGACCCGCAAGACCGGCCACAAGGTCGTCACCCACCCCACCCAGCCGGTCGGCGACCGCAACGTGTTCGTCCTCACCGGCGAGCGGATGCTTGAGATGGCCGACCTCCCTACCCCCGACCTGTTCGTGCTCGACGAGTTCTACAAGCTCGGCGACGGCGACGAGCGCGCCCAGATCCTCAACCAGGTCTTCTACGACATGCGCCGCAAGGGCGTGCAGTACTACCTGCTCGGCCCCAACGTGCATGGGCTCGGCGACGGGGTGCCCGGCGCGCTCCGCGACGAGTTCCAGCGCAGCGACGACGTGACGGTCGCGCTGCGGTTCCACGACGTCCCGGTCCCTGGCGAGCGGGAGGCGGCGCTCATTGACCTGTGCCGGCGCCTGCAGGAGATGACGCTTGTCTATTGCCAGTCGCCCGAGAGCGCGCACAAGACCGCGCGCGAGCTGCTGAAGGCTGGCGTCGGGGCGCCGGAGCCCGGGCTGCAGTCGGCGGCCGATTGGGTGGCCGAGCACTTCCACCCCGACTGGGTGGTCGTGGAGGCGCTGCGGCACGGCATCGGCGTGCACCACGGCCAACTGCCGCGAGCGCTGGGGCAGTTCATGGTCAAGGCCTTCGAGGACGGACGGATCAAGTTCCTGCTCGCGACCGGCACGCTGATCGAGGGAGTCAACACGCACGCGCGCCACGTCGTGGTCTACGACCCGCGGCGTCCCGGCAACAAGAAGATGGACGCGTTCACGTTCCGCAACATCAGCGGGCGCTGCGGGCGGATGTTCCATCACTTCTCCGGCGACGTGTGGCTGTTCGGCAAGCGCCCGTCCGATGAGCTGCCCGAGGTCGACATCCCGATCCTCAGCCAGGGCGACGACGTGCCGCCGAGCCTCCTGCAGCACGTCGACCTCGAGGACCTCTCCGACCGGGCGCGTGAGCGCCTCGAGCCGTTCCAGGAGCAGACCGACCTGTCGGAGGGGACGCTGCGCGCCAACGTCGGGCTGGATCTCGACGGCCAGATCGCCCTCGCCCGGGCTCTGCGCGCCAACCCGGCGCGCTACCACGGACGGCTGAGCTTCCGCGCGTCGCCGAGGTACGAGCAGCTGCTCGAGGTCTGCCGGCTGCTGTGGACGCACCTCGGCTCCCGGCCGCTAAGCTCGACGTACACCAGGAGCTACAACCAGCTCGCCCGGCAGCTCATGAACTTCTCGATCAAGGGCTCGGCGAAGGCGCTCATCGACGAGGCCGTCGCCCAGGAGCCGACGGCGGACATCGACAAGCTCGTGACCGACGTCTGCCGCTTCGTGCGCAACATCGCGGGCTACTCCTTCCCCGTGCGGCTGCGGGCGCTGGACCGCATCCAGCGCGAGGTCTTCACGAGCGTGGGGATGACGCCGGGCGACTACTCGAGCTACGTCGCCCGGGTCGAGGGCCTGTTCCTGGACATGCCGCTCGTTGCCCTCGACGAGTACGGGCTCCCGCCCGAGCTCGCGGTCAAGCTCCGCGCGCAGCTGCGGCCCGACGGCGATCTCGACGGTGTCCTCGCGCGGCTGGAGGCCCTGACCCCTCGTCCCGGCGCGCTCAGCCCGTTCGAGGCCGAGCTGCTGGCCTACGCGCAGGCTGGGCTGTAGGGGCGCCCGCCGTCCACGACTTGTGCCAGATGTGTCAGGGTGACAGAATTGGCACGGATGTCGTGGTGGCACGTATTTGCCGAGCTGGGCCCGCAACTGCGCCTCGTGGAGCGGGGCCACGACATGGTGACGGTCGCGGTCGAGGGCGGCCCGGTACACCGGTTCCGGCTGGTCGACGTCGGGACGTTCACCGAGCGGATCGTCGGCGACCTCGTCCCTGAGGCCGGGGAGGGCTCGCCCCCGGTGCTGGTGACCTACCGGCGCGCGTCGGCGGACGCGCGCGCGGCGCTCCGAGCAGCCGGGGCGTCGTACGTCGGCGAGGACGGCCGGGTGCTGTTGCAGGCGCCGGGCCTGCTCGTCGATCGTGACGACCGCGCCCTCCCCCGGTCCCAGCCCGCCGACCTGCTCCCCGCCGACGACGCCATGCGCGGGCGCAACCCGTTCGCCACGCGCGGCAGCCGCGTCGCCCGCTGGCTGCTGCTGCACCCCCGCGAGGGGTTCTCGGTCTCGGACCTCGCGCGCGACGTGGAGCTCAGCGCCCCGGCGGTCTCGCGCCTGCTGCAGGGGCTGGAGGACCGGGCCCTCGTGACCGCCGCGGACGTCGAGCGCGACGCGCGACGCCATCAGGTCGCGGTGCAGCAGCCGCGGCGGCTGCTGGAGGCCTGGGCGCCGCATTGGGCACGCCGGCGCATCCGCCAGCGCCGGTGGGACATCGGCGCGCGCGACGCCGAGGACGCGCTGGCTCAGCTGCGCAGCGCGGCCGGCCCCGGACCTCAGCCGCGCTGGCGGGTCGGCGGCCTAGCGGGCGCGTCGTTCGTGCGGCGGGCGGTGGAGCCCGCCGACGTGCTGCTCTGGGTCGACGCCGATGACGTTGGTGCGCTGGCCGAGCTGCTGCAGCCCGAGCCCGCAGGTGCGGGGAACCCGGGACGCGGCACGCTGCGGGTCGCAGTCGCCCCCGACCCGTGGGTCCTCGGCCTCCAGGCGCCGCCGCAGCTGATCGACGACCCCGCGACCGCGCCGTGGACCGCCGACCCGGTGCAGCTGTGGCTGGACTGCGTGACCGAAGGCGAGCGCGCGCTCGAGGCCGCCGACGCCGTGGCGGAGGCGGTGGGCTGGTGAAGGTCCTCCGGCCCACCCGGATGCTGGCCGAGGCGGCGGAGGTCTTGGGTCCGGTGCGCGACGACGTCGTCGTCGTCGGCGCCACGGCGCTCGAGGTCGCGCTGTCCGACTCCCAGGTGGGCATCACGCCGACGCGTGACGTCGACGTCGTCGTCCCCGTCGAGCGCGCCGCCGACGTCGTCGCACATCTCGAACGGGCCGAGCTGCGACGCAGCGAGGTGCCGCACGAGGCGGCGTTCACGTGGGTGCGCGGCGACCTCAAGGTCCAGCTCGTGCGCACGTTCCACCCGTTTGCGCGGCCGCCGGCCTCGCGACTTCCGAGCAACCCGGCCTTCGGGATGGCCGCCCGGCCGGCGCACCAGGTCCGCGTCGCCTTCGAGGACGACCCCACGGCGGCCCGGCTGGTGTGCGCCAACGGCGCCTGCCTGCTCGCGCTCAAGGAGGCGGCCTTCGGCCGCCTGCGCCCGGGCGACGACGCGCCGGTCGAGCGCGACTACCACGACGCCTACCTGCTGCTCGACGAGGTGCCCGACCACGTCGTCGCCGAGCTGCGCACCGCCGAGTGGGAGGTCCAGGCGCGTGCCGGCAAGGCCATTGCCCTACTGAGCTCCGACCCCGACGCCATCGCCGCCGCGGGCCGGCAGCTGGTGCGGCTCGGCGGCGCACCGACGCAGCGCCAGGCCGAGGCGCGCGTGCGCCGGGCGGCGACGCGCATGGCGCGCCGGCTCGAGGGCGCGGCGACCGGCTGACGACGGCCAGGAGAGCGCTGCGCGACGATCAAGGGCGCTCAAAGCTGGCATGCAGCCACCGGTGCGGGGTATGGCCCCCGTTCCGGCGGGCGTCACAGACGTGAGGGTGCTTGCTCTTCAGGCGGCGGGCGCGAACGTGCGCCCCGTGACGTTCGGTTCCGTAGAGCGATTGAAGCCGTTTCCGCTTTCGCGTGCAAGGGGCACTACCGCATTGCGCGAAGTGGGGTATCCCCTCCAGTACCCCGATTCCCCGCCGCGCCCGAGGATACGGCTTCTCACCTGGTGACCTCGTCTCTGGCTGCCGCGCGAGCTGCGCGGACACCGGTGATGAGTTCTCCGTATGGCTTCGGGGTCGTGGCCACGACCCCTTCCATCAGGCGGTAGAAGAGCAGGCCGCGGTAGCGGGAGTGCCGGCGGTTGAAGCGGAAGGTGAACTCGTCCATGTAGTAGTCGAGGTGCTCCCACGCGATGCCGCCCTGGTGGGTTCCCAGCAGCCAGCGCTTGAACAGCGACGCGACCCTGTGGACGTGAGGCATTGACACGTGCGCGGGCTCGCCCGACGCGGCGAGGTTGGTGACGGTGTGCGAGTAAGCCCTCATCCGGTCAAGCTCGTTGTACCCGCCCCAGGCATCGGTCTGGACCTCCGAGCCGGGCTCGACGAAGTCCTCGACGATGGGCGTCAGCGACTTCTGGCTGGTGTCGTCGATGCGGCGCATACGGACTCGGCCGCGGCCGTTCTCGCGCGCCTCCACGGCGATGGCGACGATGGCCTTTCCGCCGGTCGCCCGTCCCCTGGCGCCGCTCTTCACGCCACCGACGAACGTCTCGTCAACCTCGACCGGGCCGGCGAGCAGGTCACGGCCCGGGACGACCATCGCTCGGCGAAGCTTGTGCATCCACACCCACGCCGTCTTGTAGGAGCCCAGGCCCAGCACGCGCTGCAATCCCAGCGCGCTGACGCCGTTCTTCTGCGCGACCACGTACCAGACGACGTGGAACCAAGTCTGGAGCGGGTAGCGCGTCCCCTGGAGGATGGTCCCCGAGGTGACCGAGCACTCCTTCCGGCATGCGGCGCATCGACTCCAGCCGTCGCGCATCCGCCAGTAGCCGCCGTCGACCACGCCACAGTGCGGGCAGACGAACCCCTCGCCCCAGCGAAGCTGCTCCAGGTACGCCAGGCACGCCGCCTCTGTCGAGAACCGGTGCAAGAACTCGGGGAAGTTGCGAGGGTAGTCGCGGCCGCCGCGCAGCAGACGTGCTTCGCGTGGCGGCGTCATCTCACTCCCACTTGGCGACGCCAGCCCAGCTCAGGATGAGCAGCGTCATGAAGCCCAAGATGGGCCACTCCAGCATCATGCATGCGAACAAGAACGCCGCCAGCTCGGACGGCCGCAGCGCTCTCACCCGCGCGTACAGCATGGCCACCGCGAGAGTGACTGCGGCCGCCGCGAGCAGAACCCAACCGAGCGGCCGCAACCCGACAACAAGCATCAGCGTTGCGAGAAGCCAGCCAAGGAAGGCCGCGACTGCAGCGACCAGCCACGAACGGAAGCCGACTACCTTCGTCTCAAGGCCGCCCCACACGCATCAAGCGTACCGCCTAGGGGTAGCGAAGGGGATACCCCGCTGCGCGAATAGGAGGAGCGACCGCCTGCGGAACGGCCGCAGGGCGGCGAGCGCTGCTCGTCGTCCGAAGCACCAGTTACGCACGGGCTCGGCTGGCCGCGCGGATGAGGGCCCTCACCCCCAGAAACCCGCCCACGGGGAGCCACAGGCCGAGGAAGAGTCCGAGGAACGCCGCAAGGACCCAGAAGCTCAAGGCAGTGTTCCCGAGCTGCAGGCGCTCTTGTCCGTAGCGATGAGCGAGGATTGTCGTCC
>JAOPZW010000120.1 GCA_025963905.1 Solirubrobacterales bacterium
TCGGCTACCACCGTTGGAGTGGCGGCGTCGAGCTTGCCGTCGAGGTGCAGGAACGCCAGGCCGTGGACGAGCGCCCAGACCGCGGTCGCGAGCGCCTCGGAGTCCGCTTGCGGGAAGGTTCGCTCGACGATCCCGCGGACGTAGAGCGAGACGGCCGCGGTGGCGGCGACCCGCTCATCGCTGTCGCGATCGCAGGGCTGGCCGAACATGATCCGGAACAGCGCGGGCCGCTCCAGCGCGAACTGCACGTAGGCGACCGCGGCGCTCGCCAGCTCGTCCGGAGTCGACGGCGACGGGTGCGCCGCCGCCAGGCGCTCGGCGAGCTCGCGATAGCCGACGGCCGCGACCGCTGAGACGAGCGCTTCGCGATCGTCGTAGGGGCGGGAGGGGGCGGCCGGCGACACCCCGGCGCGGCGCGCGACCGCGCGCAGCGACAGCTCGGCCTCGCCGCCCTCCTCGAGCAGGTCCATCGCGGCGCCGACCAGCGCCCCGCGCAGATCTCCGTGGTGGTAGGCGGCCTTGGGTGACATCGAGCACACAGAATGTTGACAGCGTTTACTCCGCCCGACTAATGTGAGCAGCGTAAACATTGTAGGCGAACGAGGAACGAGTGCTGTCGATGTCCACCGATCTGTTCTCCCCGTTGGTGCTCCCGTCGGGGGCGAAGCTGCGAAATCGGATCGCGAAGGCCGCCATGGAAGAGGGCATGGCGGGCGGCGCGCAGCTGCCCGACGACCGGCTGATCTCGCTGTACCGCCGCTGGGGCGCCGGCGGCGCGGGACTGCTGATCACCGGGAACGTGATGGTGCACGCCCAGGCCTTGACCGGTCCCGGCGGCGTCGTGCTCGACGATCGCGCGCCGCTCGATCCGTTCATGCGCTGGGCCGAGACCGGCAGGGCCGAGGGCGCGGCGATGTGGATGCAGATCAGCCACCCCGGTCGCCAGGTGCAGGCGGCGATGCCCGGCGTCGTGTGGGGGCCGTCGGAGGTCGCGGTCGAGCTCGGCAGGCACAGCCGGCGCTTCGGGCGGCCGGTCGCGATGACCGAGCACCAGATCTCCGCGACCGTCGAGCGCTTCTCGGCGACCGCCGCGCTCGCCGAGCGCGCCGGCTTCGACGGCGTCGAGGTCCACGGCGCGCACGGCTACCTGCTCTCGCAGTTCCTCTCGCCGCTGGTGAACAAGCGAAGCGACCAATGGGGCGGGTCGCTCGAGAACCGCGCACGGCTGCTGCTCGACGTGGTCCGCGCGGTCAGGGCCGGCGTCTCCCCCTCGTTCGCCGTCGCGGTCAAGCTCAACTCGGCCGACTTCCAGCGCGGCGGCTTCGACGCCGACGGCGCGGCCAAGGTGATCGCGATGCTCGAGCCGCTCGGGGTCGACCTCGTCGAGCTGTCCGGCGGCAGCTACGAGAGCCCTGCGATGGCCGGCCGCCCGACGGACGGCCGCACGGCCGCGCGCGAGGCGTACTTCCTCGAGCTCGCGACAGAGCTGGCCAGAACCAGCCCGCTCCCGCTGATGCTGACCGGCGGCATCACCCGCCGCGAGACGGCCGAGGCGGTGCTCGCAAGCGGCGTCGCGCTCGTCGGCATGGCCACCGCGATCGCGGTCACACCGGAACTCCCGAGCCGATGGCGCGCGGGGCTGGATGCGACCGAGCGGCTCCGGCCCGTCAAGTGGTCGGACAAGACGCTCGCGTCGGCGGCGAGCATGGCGCTCGTGCGCCACCAGATGCGCCGCATCACGCGCGGCAAGCACCCGACCGGCACGACCCACCCGCTCCACGCGCTCGTGTGCGACCAGCGCGCGCAACGACGCGCACTCAGGCGCTACCGGGCGTGGCTGGAGACCCGCCCGCTCCACACGTACCTTCACCGCCAGCCCCTGGAGACCCAGTCATGACCATTCCTCACAACCATGTCGCGATCATCGGGACTTCGATGATTCGAGGTGCGCTGACGGGCACGAACTCGGTCCCGCGCCGCTCGATCGCTCTGCCGGCACCGAGATACGGACGCTCGCTACCTGAGCCGGGGTCGCTGGTTCCCTGTTTCAACTGAGCGGCGTCATTCGGGTGCTCGATCCGAGGGCCCTCGACCTCCTCGACTGCGACCTCGAAGGTCGCTGGTACACGACGGCCTTCACGTCGGGACCTCCGATGAACGGGGCCGGATCTGTGGGAAGAGACCGATCGACAGGCTCACGAGGCGCGGACAACAAGTAGGGCGGGACGCGAGCCGGTCAAACCGCTTGGCCGCCGAGCCGCCCGTCCTACCCGGCAGAGCATGGACTACGGCGGATTCATTGCGACGGTTGAGCGGCAGGCGGCGGCGCCAAGAGAGCAGGCCGAGCGCGCCGTGCGCGCGACGCTGCAGACCCTCGCGGAGCGCATCTCGGGCGGCGAGGTCGACGATCTGGAACGCGCGCTGCCACCCGAACTGCGCGGGCCGCTGGAGCGCGGGAAGGCCCTGAGCAACGCCGCGGCCCGGCCGATGTCGCTGGATGACTTCGTGCGCGCCATTGCCGAGCGCGAGGGCGCGACCCCCGCCGAGGCCCGCGAGCACGCCCGCGCGGTCTTCGCCACGTTGCGGGAGGCGGTCGGCGACGAGGAGCTCGCCGACGTCGCTGCTCAGCTGCCTGACGACTACAGGGCGCTGCTGGCGCGCCCCTAACGCGCCGCAGCCAGCAGCTTGCCGCGGGCCGCGGGCGACTACCTGGGCTTCCGGTACACCTGCCGGCCGCCCGCCGTCGGGGCGGCGTGGATCCCGCTTGGCGCCCCATCCGGGTTGGCGCAGTTCGAGATCCAGCCTCCAGCGCTTGGAGCTGGGAGTGCACGCGGAGCTTGGCGAGGATGTCGTTGATGTGGTTGCGGGTATGCATGCATGTCGCGCCCGGAGCGCGCCCGCCACGAGCCAAGAGCCCGCGCACCCGCGTCCGCAGGGCCGCCTATGACGCCGGGACAGACCCGGCAATGCGCACCCTGCGCGGCGATGATCGCGGTCGCGAGCGTCCCCGCGAACGCGTCGCCGGCTCCGGTGGTGTCGACGACCTCGAGGTCCGCAGGCGGGCTCAGCAGCGCGTCACCGTCTGGCCACACGCTGAAGGACCCGCCCCCCGGCAGCCTCACATGGACGTGGTGCGCGCCGCGCTCGCGAAGCCGCTGCGCCGATGCCATCACGTCCGCGGGAGCGCCGGCCGCCCCGTTCGGGTGAACCGCTTCTGGCGCTCGGCGGCGAGCGTCGTCGCGGCGCGGCCGACGGTCAGGACCTCGAGAACGCGCCCGACGTCGGTCATCGAGAGCAGGCCGGTGGCGCGGCCGTCGACCCGCACGAGCGCTCGGCGCAGCTCGTGCCGCGCCAGCTCGGGGACGACGTCGGCTAGATCGCTGGCGGCATCGACGACGAGGATCTCGTCGCGGGGCCGCGCCCGTTCGCGTACGAGGACCCATGGCCACCGGTCCCGCGGCACGGGCAGCGCGTCCCGGAAGGAGATCAGCCCGACGGTCTCGCCGTCCATCACGACGGGGTACGCGGTGTACCGGTGCGCGAAGAAGATCTCGTCGATGAAGCGCTGGAGGCTCATGCCGGCGTCGGCGGTGACCGGCTCGGCGACCATGACCTCGGCGACCCGGACGCCGGTCAGGGCCATGTGTGCCTCGGCCATGTTCACCTCGGCCTCTGCCGCGCTCAACAGGAAGAATCCGACGAAGGCGAGCCACAGGCCGCCGAACACTGCCCCGAAGGCGGCGACGAAGAAGCCGGTGACGATCAGCAGGATCCCGAAGCCCTGTCCGGCCGCCGCTGCGACGCGGGTCGCCGCTCTGCGATCGCCGCTGGCCCGCCAAAGCAGCGCGCGAAGGATCCGCCCGCCGTCGAGTGGGAAGGCGGGGATCAGGTTGAACACGAGCAGCACCAGGTTGATGTAGCCGAGCCAGTGGAGCACGCCGTCGACCGCCGAGGGAAGCGGCACCAGGACCGCGAAGGCGAGGCATGCCGCCCCGATCACCAGCGACACGGCCGGCCCCGCCGCGGCGATCCGCAGCTCGGCCCCGGCGCTGGGGATCTCCCCGCGGAACCGCGCGACGCCCCCGAAGACCCACAGCGTGATGCCCTCGATCGCCACCCCGTCGCGCTGTGCCTGCAGGGCGTGCCCAAGCTCGTGCAGGAACAGCGACACGAAGAACAGCAGCGCTGCGACCACCGCCATCGCGAGGTAGGTCCCATCGCTCAGGCCCGGGTTGCTGTCCGGGAAGACACCGGCCGCGAGCGACCAGACGATCAGCGCCACGACCAGCAGCCAGCTCCAGTTCGCGCCGACCTCGATCCCGGCCACGCGGCCCAGGCGAAAGGTGGGAGTCATGGAGGTGGGCCTGTCGTCTCCTCGATCCTCATCGTGCCCCCTTGAGCCCGTATCCGGGGGCCTCAGTCGTGCTCTTAGACCGGGGGACGCGCCCCGCAAGCACGGCGAATCGCCGCCTCGGCTTGTCGCCGCTGGCGCGCGACATACCGGAGGGACCGAAGGGCCCGCAAGGTCACAGGAGCAGGAACGATGGCGCAGAACGTCGCGGACTTCGTGATCGACCGGCTCGGGGCGTGGGGCGTTCGCCGGCTCTACGGGTATCCGGGCGACGGCATCAACGGCTTCACGAGCGCGCTGCGGCGGTCCGGTGATCGCTTCGAGTTCGTCCAGGCCCGCCACGAGGAGACCGCGGCGCTGATGGCGTGCGCGCACGCGAAGTTCGGCGGCGGTCTCGGCGTCTGCCTCGTCACCTCAGGCCCCGGCGCGATCCATGCGCTCAACGGGCTCTATGACGCGAGGCTCGATCACCAGCCGGTGCTCGCGATCACCGGCCAGCAGCCCCGCTCCGTGCTGGGCGCCGCCTACGGCCAGGAAGTCGACCTCGGCGCGCTGTTCAAGGACGTCGCGCACGAGTACGTGCAGACGGCGATGCACCCGGCGCAACTGTGGCACCTCGTCGACCGCGCCGCCCGGATCGCGCTGGCCGACCGCACGGTCACGTGCCTGATCGTTCCCAACGACCTCCAGGAGCTCGAGATCGGCGCCGCCTCCTCACACGGGCGAGCCCGGCCACGGCCGCGCGCCGACTTCACGACACCGAAGGTCATCCCCGACGACGTCGACCTTCACCGCGCGGCCGACCTGCTCAACGCCGGCCGGCGGCCGGCGATGCTCGTCGGCCAGGGCGCGCTGCACGCGACCAACGAGGTGATCGCCGTCGCGCAGCGCCTCGGCGCCGGTGTGGCGAAGGCGCTCCTCGGCAAGGCGGTGCTCCCCGACGATGCGCGCTGGGTCACCGGAGCAATCGGCCTGCTGGGCACCAGGCCGAGCTGGAGGCTGATGCAGGAGTGCGACACGCTGTTGACCGTCGGCTCGAACATGCCCTACTCGGAATTCCTGCCGCCCGAGGGACAGGCGCGCGGCGTCCAGATCGACATCGACGGCCGCCTCGTCGGGCTGCGCTACCCCAACGAGGTCAACCTCGTGGGCGACAGCGCGACGACCCTGCGGGCGCTGCTGCCGCTGCTCGATAGGCGCCGCGACGACTCCTGGCGCCGCCGCGTGGAGTCGTGGGTCGAGGACTGGTGGAAGGTCGTCGAGGCGCGAGCGATGCACGACGCCGACCCGCTCAACCCCCAGCGCGTGTTCTGGGAGCTCTCGGCTCAGCTGCCCGACGACGCGATCGTCACGTGCGACTGTGGCACCGCGACGGCCTGGTACGCGCGCGACGTCCGCCTGCGCCCGGGGATGCTCGCCTCGCTCTCGGGCAACCTGCTCACCATGGGCTCGGGCGTGCCCTACGCGATCGCGGCGAAGCTCGTCCACCCCGACCGTCCGGTCGTCGCGCTCGTCGGCGACGGGGCGATGCAGATGAACGGCAACAGCGAGCTCCTCACGATCGCCCAGCACTGGGAGGAGTGGTCCGACCCGCGGCTCGTCGTCCTCGTCCTCAACAACGCCGAGCTCAACTTCGTCAGCTGGGAACAGCGCGCGACGCACGGCGATGCCAAGTTCGAAGCCTCGCAGCAGCTGCCCTACTTCCCGTACGCGCGCTACGCCGAGCTCCTCAACCTCGAGGGCATCCTCGTCGACGACCCCGCCGACGTCGAGCCGGCGTGGCGTGAGGCATTCGCCGCGGAACGGCCGGTGGTGCTCGAGGCGATCGTCGACCCCGACGTCCCGCCGCTGCCACCGCACATCACCTTCGACCAGGCGGCGTCGATGACGAAGGCGCTGCTCAAGGGCGACCCCGACGCCGCGGGGATCATCCGCCAGAGCATGCGCGAGGTCACGGCCGGCATCGCGCCGAACGTCGCGCGCACGCGCACGACGTAGGACTCAGCGCCCGCCAAGGCCGGCCTTCCGGCACGCGGCGCGGACGTCGCCCACGACGTCGGCGGGGATGGGGTCCGCGCTGGCGCAGAAGCGGCGCGCCTGGGCGCCGCAAGCGTGGATGCTCGCGCCCCCGGTGGTGCTCGGCACGGTGACGTCGACGCATCCCGACGTGCTCGCACCCGCGCCGCCCCATGACGCCGTCACGACCACCGCGATCACGGCGGTCGCGAGGATCCCCAGCACGATCAGCATGACCCGGCGCTCGCGCCTGGTCGCGGACCGCAGCGACGCGTGCTGGCGCTGCCAGTGACCCTCCAGCGGCATCGGCCGAGTCTACGCGCGGCTCGCGCGGGCCCGGTTTGGACCGTCTGGCCGATCGGCGCACCGGCGGTTTGGCCCCACGTCGATACCGGCCGACGACCCCGACACGGCACGCTCAGGCGCCTCTCGACACGACTGGAGGACGACGCGGATGTGGTCGGCGTATCCCACTTGGCTGAACCCGGGCGACAACGCCTGGCAGATGACCGCCGCGACGCTCGTCGGCCTGATGAGCGTGCCAGGACTCGTCGTCCTCTACGGCGGCGTCATGCAGAAGCGCTGGTCGGTGAACTCCATGATGATGGCGTTCACCGGCTTCGCCGTCGTGCTAATCGCATGGGTGCTCTACGCCTTCCACATGGCGTTCGGCGACCCGATGCACATCTTCGGGGCGACCCACGGCTTCCTCGCCAACATCTGGGGCAAGCCCGCCGATGTCCTCGGTCACGTCGGTGAGCAGGGACAGGCCTCCATCCCGCTGATCAAGACCGGGCCGCCGTTCCACTTCCCGACCTCCACGCTCGTCTACTTCCAGTTCGTGTTCGCGGGGATCACGCCGCTGCTGATGCTCGGATCGGTGCTCGGGCGCTTCAACTTCAAGGCGTGGATCCCGTTCGTCCTGCTCTGGTGCAGCCTCATCTACACGGTCAACGCGTTCGGGATCTGGGGCGGCGGCTGGTTTGCCCAGCACGGCGCGCTGGACTACTCGGGCGGGTACGTGATCCACCTCGCCGCCGGCGTCTCGGGCTTCGTGGCCGCCGCGGTCGTGGGCCCCCGCCTGCGGCGCGACCGCGAGGTCGACGCGCCCAACAACCTGCTGATGGTCGCGACCGGGGCCGGGCTCCTCTGGCTCGGATGGAACGGCTTCAACGGCGGCGACCCGTACTACGCGGGCGCGAGCGCATCGGCGGCCGTGCTGAACACGAACCTGGCGTGCGCGACGGCCTTCCTGGGCTGGGTCGCCCTCGACTACCTCACCGGTAACAAGCCGTCGCTGATCGGCAGCGTGAACGGCATGATCACCGGCCTTGTCGCGATCACGCCGGCCGCGGGCTACGTGAACGGCTGGGGTGCGCTGGCGATCGGTGCCATCGGCACGATCGTCGTGTACCTGGCGCTGAACTACCTCAGCCGCGTGCGGCCGTTCCGCAACGTCGACGACACGCTCGGCGTCATCTACACGCACGGCTTCGCGGGCCTGACCGGTGGGCTGCTCGTCGGCGTCTTCGCCGATCCAAAGATGGTGATCTACCCGGGCCTCGGGAAGACGGCCGACATCACGCCGTTCGCGGGCCTCATCCACGGCTCCGCGACGCTGCTCAAGGAGCAGGTCTGGGCGGGGCTGTGGGTCATCGGATTCTGCGCGATCGGGACGTTCATCATCCTCAAGATCGTCGGCCTCGTCGTACCGCTGCGGATGACCGAAGCGGACATGGAGGAGGGCGATCTCGCGGTCCACGGCCACGAGGTCTACCCCTCCGACGTGCCGTCCCTCGGCTTCCCCTCCGGCACTGGCGGCTGGACACCGGCGGGTGCGCCCGTCCAGACGCCGACCAGCCCCTAGACGGGCGCGGAGGGTGCCATGCGCGACAGGTTCTCCGGTGAGGACCTGTCGCGCACGCGCCGGAGGGCATGCTGGCGGAGCGCGCGGTGAGCGAAGGGCCGGAAGCGATCGGCGGCCTGCCCGACGACGAGCGCTGGTCGGAGCAGATGCACCGGGCCGCCCTCGAGCGCAAGGGCGCGCTTGCCGACTGCGAGGCGTGCGGGAGCAACGCGTGGGGAGTCGGCCAGCGGCTGCTGCTGCTCCCGGCGCTCGACGCCTCGGGCAGCTGGGTGGCCGGCCGGGGGGTCGACGCGATCCCCGTGTTCTGCCGCCGCTGCGGGCTGCTGCGCCTGCACGCCGCGACGATCCTGCTGCGCGATTGACTAGCGGATGCCGGCGGCGAGCGCCGCGGCCTCCCCGCCGTAGCGCTGCCCTACGTCGCGCAGCACATCGAGCATCGCCTGCGCCGCGGGCGCGACGGCGGCGGCCTGGCGCGCGGCGACCGTGACGCGGCGCACCGGGCTCGGGGGGCGCAGCGCTCGCACGACGATGTCGCCGCGCACGCCGGGGAGGGAGAGCTGCGGAATGAGCGCCACCCCCACGCCGGCGGCCACCAGGCCCTGCACGGTCTGGTAGTCGTCGCTCTCGAACGACACCTTCGGCTCGAAGCCGGCCTCGTGACAGGACCGGACGACGTGGCGCGCGCACGGGCTCGACGCCGACGTCTGGATCCACGCCTCGTCGCGCAGGTCCTCGAGCCGCACCGCCCGCCGCTCGGCGAGCCGGTGGCCGCGCGGCAGCGCGACGTGCATCGGGTCCTCGAGCAGGTCGATGGCGCGGAGCCCGCCGCCGAGCGGGCCAGGTGTCCCGTGGAACTCGAACAGCAGGGCGAGGTCGAACTGGCCGGCGCGCAACCGGGGCGCGATCTCCTCGGGCTCGCCCTCGGCAAGGGTCAGCTCGACGCCCGGATAGGCCGCGCGGAACGTGGCGATCGCCAGCGGCATGAGCGTCGCACCGGCGGTCGGGAACGACGCCATCCGCAGCAGCCCACCGTGGACGCCGGCGATCGCGTCGAGCTCCGCCTCGGCAGCCTCCAGCCGGGCCAGGATCCCGTCCGCATGCGCGACGAGCGCCGCGCCGGCCGCCGTCGGGCGCACGCCGCGCCGATCGCGCTCGAGCAGCGTCGTGCCGGTCTCGGCCTCCAGCGTGGCGACCGCCTGTGAGACCGCGGATTGCGTGTAGGACAGCGCGTCGGCCGCCGCCGAGAACGATCCGCGCTGGGCCACCTCCCGCAGCACCCGGAGACGAGGCACGTTGAGCATCACCACAGCTTATCCTGAACATCACCAGATTCACTGGTCCTGATTGCATGGGTCGGGCAGACTCCCAGCCGCACCCGCGACGGAGGAACCCCCATGCCAGCGAAGATCCTCGTCTCCTACGACGACACGGCCAACGACCGCGACGCGGCCACCCTCGGCCGGCTCCTCGGCACCGCCGGCGCCACCGTCGAGCTCGCCTACGTCCGGCACGACCGGGGGGCCGACCCCTCCCGCGAGGTGCTACGCGAGGAGGAGGCCCATGAGCTCCTGGCGCGCGGCGCGCAGGCGCTCGGCGCGCAGGACGCGCGCCGGCACGTCATCCTGCACGCCTCGACGGGCGCCGGGCTGCGGGAGCTCGCCGAGCGCGAGGGCGTCGACGTGGTCGTCTTCGGCTCCGACTACCGGACCGCCGCCGGCAGCGTCAAGCCCGGCGTCTCCGTGCAGCGGCTGCTGTCCGGCGGCCCGAGCGCCGTGGCGATCGCCACCGCCCACCTGCGCGAGCGCCCGCAGTACGAGCAGCGCCGCATCGGCGTGCTGTCCGAGGGCCCCGATCTCGCCGCGGCGGAGACCGCCCAGAGCCTGGCGGACGCGATCGGCGCCGACGTCGTCGACACCCGCTCCGGCGACCTCGACCTCCTCGTGATCGGCTCGCGGCCCGAGGCAGAGCTGGGACGCGTGATGCTGAGCGCGGTCGCCGAGTACGCGATCGACCTGTCGCGCTGCCCGGTGCTCGTCGTCCCGCGCGGGACGGCCGTGCGCTTCGGCACCCCGGTGCTCGTGGCTTAGAACCTGTTTCAGAGAGCCGGCACCGTCAGGAAACCGTCTCGCGGCGCCGGACGCCGGGCGGGTGGGTCCGATTCTTGCGAAGGCCACCAGCATTCGCTGCGCCGGCGGGCGGCGTCCGACATCCACGATCCGGCTCCCTGACGCCACCGCCTGATTCTGAAACAGGTCCTTAGACGCTCGCTTCGCCGGCGACCTGCTCGACGGTGCGGCCACTGAGCACCGACTCCGGCTCGCTCGCCAGCGGGTCGCGGCCCGCGTCGGCCTTCGCGTCGCGCATCTTGACCAGCAGCCAGCGCTCGCGCCCGCGCTCGTCCACGTCGGTCCGGGTGAGCGCGTAGCCCCCGCGGAGCTTGTGGCCGCACAGCTCGACGACCACGTGGCCGTCGGCCAGCGCCTGCTCGAGCGGCACGTCCTGTCCGTCGCGCCGCGTGGCATTGCGATACGTCCCGGTGTCCCACACGATCACGGCGCCCGCGCCGTACTCGCCGCCGGGGATGACACCCTCGAACGTCGCGTACTCGAGCGGATGGTCCTCGACGCGGATCGCCAGCCGCTTCTCGCTGGGGTCCGTCGAGGGCCCCTTGGGCACCGCCCAGGACTTCAGGACCCCGCCGACCTCCAGCCGGAAGTCGTAATGCTCGTTGCGGGCATGGTGCTTCTGCACGACGAAGATCGGGCCGCCACGCGGGGCGTGCTCACCCGACGGCTCGGGGCTGCGATCGAGGTCGCGCTTGGAGCGGTACTCGGCAAGCTGATCGTCGGACATCGGTACCCCAGCTTAAGTGGTCTCGGTCGTGGGTCGCGTCGGGACTCATTGCCGGGGCCACTCGGCACGGGTGGGCGTTCTTGTCCCCGGCGGCGGCCGCCCTATCGCCAAGTCGGACAGCTCCGAACGTGAGCACGCGTGGCCACCTCCCTTCAGCCCTTCAAGGACCGAGCCGAAGCCGGACGCCTCCTCGCCGACCGGCTGCGCGAGTACGCCGGACGCGACGATGTCGTGGTGCTCGCGCTCCCGCGGGGCGGCGTCCCGGTCGCGTACGAGGTCGCGCGCGAGCTCGACGTGCCGCTCGATGTCTTCGTCGTCCGCAAGCTCGGCGTGCCGGGGCGCGAGGAGCTCGCGCTCGGGGCCATCGCGACGGGTGGCACGCGCGTCCTGAAGCGGCCGCTGATCCAGGCGCTGGGGCTCCCGCCCGAGACGATCGAGGCGATCGACGCACGGGAGAGGCGCGAGCTCGAGCGCCGGGAGCGCGCCTACCGCGACGGGCAGCCGCCGCCCGATGTCGCCGGGCGCACGGTCATCCTCGTCGACGACGGCCTCGCGACCGGCTCGACGATGCTGGCGGCCGTGGACGCCGTCCGCCAGGACGATCCGGCGCGCGTGGTCGTCGCCGTCCCGGTGGCCGACCGCGAGGTCTGCACCCTGCTGGCGAGCGCCGCCGACGAGGCCGTCTGCCTCATCACGCCGCAGCCTCTGCGCGCGATCAGCGAGTGGTACGAGGACTTCTCGCAGACGACCGACGACGAGGTGCGCGACCTCCTCGCACGAGCGCGCCGCCCGCCGCTCGGCGGTGGTCCCGAGGCGCTGCGACCGCTCACCCGCCCGGCCGGCGACTACGACGCGCTGATCGAACGGGCCGCCGCCGGCCGGTTCGCCCTGTTCGGCGAGGCATCGCACGGGACGCACGAATTCTACCGCGAGCGCGCGGAGATCACGAAGCGCCTGATCGCCGAGCGCGGGTTCACCGCCGTGGCGGTGGAGGCCGACTGGCCCGATGCCTACCGCGTGAACCGGTTCGTCCGCGGCATGGGCGACGACGCCGACGCGCACGCGGCGCTCGGCGACTTCCGCCGCTTCCCGGTCTGGATGTGGCGCAACGCCGTCGTGGCGGAGTTCGTCGGATGGCTGCGCGAGTGGAACGACGCGCTGCCGGCCGGGGCCGCGAAGGCCGGGTTCTACGGGCTCGATCTCTACAGCCTCTACACGTCGATGGAGGCAGTGATCGCCTATCTCGAGGAGATCGATCCGGAGGCGGCCGAGCGCGCGCGCGACCGCTACTCCTGCTTCGACCAGTTCGGCCGCGACCCGCAGGTCTACGCGTACGAGGCGGGCATCGGCGGCGCCGAGCCGTGCGAGCAGCAGGCCGTCGAGCAGCTCGTCGAGCTGCGCAACGCGGCGGCCGACCTGGCCGCGCGCAACGGCGGCGGGATCGACGCCGACCGCCACTTCTACGCCGAGCAGAACGCCCGCCTCGTGGTCAACGCCGAGGAGTACTACCGGACGATGTTCCGTGGCGGGATCGCCAGCTGGAACCTGCGCGACCGCCACATGGCCGAGACGCTCGAGGAGCTCGTGACCCATCTCGAGCAGACGAGCGGGCCGACCAAGGTCGCGGTGTGGGAGCACAACTCCCACCTGGGCGACAACCGCGCCACCGAGCTCGGGCAGGCGGGCCAGCTCAACGTCGGCCAGCTCGTGCGGGAGCGCCACGGGGACGCCGCGCTGCTGGTCGGCTTCACGACGTACACGGGGATCGTCACCGCCGCGTCGAACTGGGGCGGCCCGGCGGAGCGCAAGCAGGTGCGCCGAGCGCTGCCCGGCAGCTGGGAGCAGCTCTTCCATGACGAGGGCACGCCCGCGTTCCTGCTCGATGCGCACGGCGTGCACGGCAGGCGACTCGAGCGTGCGATCGGCGTCGTCTACCGGCCCGAGACGGAGCGCATCTCGCATTACTTCCATGCTCGGCTCGGCGCGCAGTTCGACGCCGTCGTCCACCTCGACGAGACCCACGCCGTCGAGCCGCTCGAGCGCACGAGCGAGTGGGAGGCCAGCGAGCTTCCGGAGACGTATCCGTTCGGGGTCTAGCCAGGAGTCGGCGCTCGCGCGCGCCGGCGTCTTGCCGTGATGGCAAGCTCCGCGGATGGTCCACCGCTCCCCGCTGCCGGGCGTTCGCCTTGTCGAGCCCAGCCGCTTCCGCCCGCGCTTTCACTACGAGCTGCTCGTGTGCGGGCTCACCGGGCACGAGCTGATCGGCATCGACGCCCGGGAGCTTCCTCCCGACGACACGGTCCTGGCGCGCTGCGTCGACGGCGTGCGCTGGCACCGCTGCCTGCGCTGCGACTCCTGGCTCCCGATCGATGCTCCCGTCGCGCCCACCCGCGAGCTGCCCCCGC
>JAOPZW010000145.1 GCA_025963905.1 Solirubrobacterales bacterium
GCGGCGACGCGCCGGCGCACCGCGATCGTCCGCCCGCCCGACGTGCGCACGCGGATGCGCACGGTGAACGCCTTGCCCGACGGGCGGCGGACGACCGCGCGGTGCAGGCTGCGCCCGCGGGCGCGCCTGACGTGCGTGCCCGAGACGGCGACGTTGCGCTCGCCCTTCACGCGCGGCAGCTTCAACGCCAGGGTCTTCGCGCAGCGCGCCGCCTTCGCCGGCGGGCAGTCGATCTGGAGGTCCAGCGGGCCGTCGCTCGTCACGTCGAGCTGTGGCGCGCACGACAGGCGAGCACGGCGGGCGTCCACGACCGCCGTCGCGACGTTCGTCGCCTTGACGACGAGCCGGTCCGCGACCGGCGCGGCGGGCGCCGCGCCCCACGTCTGGTCGCGGCGGACGAACGGCATCGGCCCGTGCGCGCCGCCGTCCAGCGTCCCGCCCGACGGCGCCTGCGGCGTGACCGCCGGATCGCCCACGCCGAACGCCTCCGAGCGCGCGTCGATCGTCCCGACCGCCTTGCCGTCGCGCGCGGCCAGGCCCGACAGCCAGTAGGCGTGGTCGCCCACGACGGCCGCGTCGGGCCTGTCCTCTGAGGTGTCGACGACGTACGTCACATGCGGCGGCGCCAGGTCCACGCGATGGTCCCCCAGGAACTCCGCGCCCGGCTGGAACCAGTCGTTGGTGGCCAGCGTCAGGTGGTCGGCGTCGGCGTAGAGGTTCTCCGCGTAGCGCAGGCCCGCCGCCTCGACGGCGGCGCGGGCGGACTCGCTCGTCTGGATGTTCACGAGCTCGTCCGCCGTCGCGTTCCACAGCAGCAGCGGCGTGTTGCGAAGCGAGGCGAGCTGGTCGCCGACGCTGCCCGGCGCGCCGACCACCGAGAAGCCGCGCGCGAAGAGGTCCGGCCAGCGCGCGAGCAGGCGGTAGGTGCCGAAGCCGCCCATCGAGTAACCGGTGACGTCGACGAGCGACGGGTCCACCTTGTAGTGGCGCGCGACGTCCGCCCACACCTCGAACGTGTCGGCTTCGGGCACGCCGGCGTAGAAGCCGTCGGGCCCGCGGCCGTTCGGCGTCGCGACCAGCGAGCCGGGCGCGCGGTCGCCGAGCTGGGACTGGTTGCGGCTGTTGGCGTACTGGTTGTAGTTGGCCGACAGCGAGTGCAGCAGCAGCGTCAGGCCGTACCCGCCGGGCGGCTCGGTCTTGGGGACGTAGAGCGTGTAGGGCTGCAGCTGGCCGAGGAAGCGCCCGATGCACTTCGCGCCGGTGCCGGAGTCCGTGGGCAGGTTGAAGCACACCTGCGAAGGGTCCATGCCCTGGCCGAACTGATAGGCGCTGGCGAGGATCCGGTTGAGCGGCCCGGTCTTCGGGACGCCGCTGTCGTCCTCGGCCTGGGCCGCCAGCTTGGCGAAGTCGACCTCCGCGCTGAACGGCGACACGTCGCCGAGGGCGAGCTGCACGGACTGCTCGCGCTCGCGCCACCACGGGGCTTCGACCGCTGCGCCGGCCGCCGCGTCGGCGATCGTCAGGCCGCCGCCCGCGAGGGTGATGTCCGGCCACGGCTCGTCGAAGCGCGGGCCGACGTTCACGATCGCGGCGCCGCCCGGCGAGCCGCCGCCCGGCGTCGTCGCAGAACGCGGACCGGGGGAGGGGGCGAGGTACTTGCCCGCCGCGGCGTCCCACAGCCCGACGCCGATCGTCACGCGGACCTTGCTGGTCCCCGGATCCCACGCGGTGTGCGGCAGGCGCACGTCGATCTGGCGGCGCCCCATGTCGACCGCGGCGGTCGCGCCGCTCTTGCCGTCGCTCAGCTCCGCGGTGGATCCGTGGACAGTGACGAACAGCTGCGCGGGCGACTTGACCCCGGCGCCGTCGGGCCACGGGCGCGCGGCATCCGAGGCGCCGAGTGCGATCGTGAAGGCCGTCTTCGACGGGTCCTTCAGCGTGTCCAGCGTCACCCGGAACGCGGTCGCGTCCGCCAGCGGCTTGATGCGCAGCTCGACGAGGTCGGCGGCGTTGTCGGCGTAGACCGGATCCGACGGGTACGTGAACGTGCCGCCGGGGGGCGAGAAGGTGAAGGACCCCGCGTCCCACGGGGTGCCGGGGTCCGGCACGCCCAGCGCGCCGTGGTCGTCGAGCAGGTAGTCCTGGTAGAGCCACTCGCCGTCGCGATAGGCCTGCGCTCCGGACACGAGGATCGGCGGTGCCTTCCACGGCGCCGCGTTCTGCAGCTGCGGCGCCACGGGGGCCTCCGCGTAGAGGGCGTCGGGCCCCGGGCGATGGCCCGAGCCGACCGCCGGCAGCCCTTGACTCGCGGTCGCTGCCGGCACGCCGATGACCGCCATGGCGAGCGCGAGGCCCGCGGCTCCTCCCAGAACCCGCATCGATGGAAAACTTACCGGTCTATCGGGCGTCCGCGCGCCGATCGGTAGCGTCCAGAGCTTGCTCCGGGACTACTCGCGTCAGGCGAAGACGTACGACGAGACTCGGTCGGCCAGCCCCTCGGTGCTGGCGGTGCTCCGTGAGGCGCTCGGCGGCGCGCCGGGACGGCGTCTCGCGGACATCGGCGGCGGCACCGGCAACTACGCGCGCGCACTCGCGGCGGAGGGATGGGAGCCGGTCGTCGTCGACCGCTCGAGCGAGATGCTGGCGCGCGCGGTGGCCAAGGGCCTCCGCACGGTCGAGGCCGATGCCCAGCGTCTGCCGTTCGCGGACGGGAGCTTCGACGCCGCGATGCTCGTCTCGATGCTGCACCACGTCGAGGATGTTCCGGCCGCTCTCTCCGAAGCGCGGCGCATCCTGCGCCCCGCCGGCCGGCTGGCGGCGATGGTCTTCACCCGCGAGGACCTCGAGCCGCTGTGGTACGCGGACTACTTCCCGAGCACCACGGCGTGGATGGAGCGGTCGCATCCGCGCCTCGCCGAGCTGCTGCGCCACCTGCCGGGGGGCCGGTGCCTGCCCGTCGTGCTCCGCGACATGGAGGATGCCTCGCTCGCGGCGCTGGCGGCGCGCCCCGAGCTCGTGCTCGAAGAGCGCTGGCGTCGCCAGACGAGCTTCTTCGAGCGCCTCGCCCGAGACCACCCGGACGAGCTGCGAGCGGGGCTGGACCGTCTCGCGACGGACCTGGCCGCTGATCGACGGCCCAGCGGGCGCGGGAGAGCGACCGTGCTGGCGTGGATTAAGGGCTCGACCTGACAGCGCGGTCGCGTGATGTGATGCCCGGCGATGCCGCCGGCGTTCGCCATCCTCTCGGACCTCGACGGGACGCTGGTGGACTCCAAGGCATCGGTCGATGCCGCCTATCGCTGGTGGGCGGAGCTGCGGGGACTGCCGGCCGACACGGTCGACCGGGTGCCCCACGGCCGCACCTCGGCTGACGCCGCCGCGCTCCTCGCTCCGCACCTGGACGCCGACGAGGAAGGCGCCCTCCTCGACCGCCGCCAGGCTGAGGACACGGTGGGGGTGGTCGCGCTCCCCGGGGCGTGCGAGCTGCTCGCCACACACGAGCCCATCGCGGTGGTCACGTCCTGTCGCGTCCCGCTCGCCCGTGCGCGACTGCGCGCCGCCGGACTCCCCGAGCCGACCGTGCTCATCACGCCCGAGCTCGTGCGAAACGGCAAGCCGCATCCCGAGCCCTACCTCATGGGCGCCGAGCGGCTGGGCGCCCGCCCCGCGGAGTGCGTCGTGCTGGAAGACGCTCCCGCCGGCGTGCAGGCAGGCATCGCGGCCGGGATGCGCGTCGTCGCGCTGCTCACGACGCACAGCCGGGCGGAGCTGCCGGGGGCGGAGGCGTACATCAGCTCGCCGCGCGAGCTCGGGCCCGCGCTCGCCGAGCTGATGGGCTGACTCGTTCCCCACCACCACACGGCAGGCGCAACTCCTCGCGGTCGACTGCTCCAAACGGTCGAACGCGGACAGGGCCCCCGGGCCTCCTATAGCCTTCGACACACCGTCAACGAGCAGGAGAGGGAGCCTCATGGCGAGCGTCGAGGAGCAGGCCGCGCCGCAGCCGGCCGACGAGAGCGCCGCGCGGGCCGGGATCGAGGTCGAGAACCCGGCGACGGGCGAGGTCATCGCCACGGTGCCCGACCTCACGGCCGAGCAGGTCCGGGAGCTCGCCGCCCGGGGACGTGCCGTCCAGCCGGCGTGGGAGGCGCTCGGGTTCGAGGGCCGGGCCCGCGTGCTGGTGCGCGCCCAGAAGTGGCTGACCGACAACGCCGACCGCGTGATCCAGACGATCGTCTCGGAGACCGGCAAGGCATGGGAGGACGCCCAGCTGGCCGAGGTCTTCTACGGCGCCAACGCCTTCGGCTTCTGGGCCAAGAACGCCCCCAAGTACCTGGCCGACGAGAAGGTGAAGTCCTCCTCGGTGCTGGTCAAGGGCAAGAAGCTCGTGCTGCGCTATCGCCCGCTCGGGCTCATCGGCGTCATCGGGCCCTGGAACTACCCGCTGACGAACTCCTTCGGCGACTGCATCCCGGCGCTGGCCGCCGGCAACAGCGTGATCCTCAAGCCCTCCGAGATCACACCGCTCACGTCGCTGCTGATGGCCGAGGCGCTGCGCGAGTGCGGGCTGCCGGACGGCGTCTTCCAGGTCGCGACCGGGCGTGGCGCGACGGGCGCGGCGCTCGTCGACGAGGTCGACATGATCATGTTCACGGGCTCGACGGCGACCGGCAAGAAGGTCATGCAGCAGGCCGCCGAGACGCTCACCCCGGTCTCGCTGGAGCTCGGCGGCAAGGACCCGATGATCGTGCTCTCCGACGCCGACGTCGAGCGCGCCGCGAACCACGCCCTCTACTACGGGATGTTCAACGGCGGCCAGACCTGCATCTCGATCGAGCGCGTCTACGTCGAGGCGCCGGTCTACGACGAGTTCGTCGCCAAGGTGACCGAGAAGGCCCGCGCGCTGCGCCAGGGGCCGCCGACGGGGCCGGGCACGACGGACGTCGGCTCGATGACCTTCCCGCCGCAGCTGGACGTCGTCGACCGCCACGTGCAGGACGCGCTGGCCAAGGGCGCGCGTGCCGTCGTCGGCGGCCACCGCGGCGCGGGCCCCGGGCTCTGGTACGAGCCGACCGTCCTCGTCGACGTCGACCACACGATGGACTGCATGCGCGAGGAGACCTTCGGGCCGACGCTGCCGATCATGAAGGTCGGCGACACCGAGGAGGCGATCCGCCTGGCAAACGACTCGCCCTACGGGCTCGCGGCCTCGGTGTTCTCCAAGGACGTCGCGCGCGGCGAGGCCGTCGCCCGCCGCATCGAGGCGGGCGCGGTCTGCGTCAACGACGCCGTGGCGAACTACACGGCCCTCGAGCTGCCGATGGGCGGCGCCAAGGCGTCGGGCCTGGGCTCGCGCCACGGCGCGGGCGGGATCCGCAAGTTCTGCCAGCACCAGGCGCTGCTCGTCTCGCGGTTCCACCTGTCCAAGGAGCCGCACATGTACCCCTACAGTGCCAAGATGACCGGCCGCTTCGGCAAGCTCATCAAGCTGCTCTACGGGCGCGGGAAACGGGACTGAGCCTCACCCGCGCCTTTACACGGGCGTTACGCGCGCAAAACTAGGGTGCCCGGGACCCGCCCCCGGTCCACCGATGACCATCGCCCGCCCATGCGCATCCTGATCGCCGAGGACGAGCCGCGCCTCGCCAACACGCTGGCGCGCGGGCTGCGCCGGGGCGGCTGGGCGGTCGACGTCGCGCTGGACGGCCAGGCCGCGCTGGATCGCGCCGGGCTTGTCGACTACGACGCCGTCGTCCTGGACCGCGACCTGCCCGCCGTCCACGGCGACGAGGTCTGCCGGCGGCTGGTGGCCGGCAAGCGCCCGCCGCGGATCCTGATGCTGACGGCGGCCGCCGAGGTCGACGATCGCGTCGAGGGGCTGAACCTGGGCGCCGACGACTACCTGGCCAAGCCGTTCGCGTTCGCCGAGGTCGTCGCGCGGCTCAATGCGCTCAGCCGCCGCTCAGACGACGCGCACCCGCCGGTGCTGGAGCGCTCCGGCGTGCGCCTGGACCCGGCGCGGCGCGAGGTCCTGCGCGACGGGAGCCCCGTGTCGCTGAGCCCCAAGGAGCTGGGCGTGCTGGAGGTGCTGCTGCGCGCCGAAGGCGCCGTCGTGACGACCGAGGCGCTGCTGGAGCGCGTGTGGGACGAGCACACCGACCCGTTCACGAACACCGTCCGCGTCACCGTCATGAACCTCCGGCGCAAGCTCGGCGCTCCGGCCCTGATCGAGACCGTCTTCGGCGCCGGCTATCGGATGACCTGATGCGCCTTCCCCGGCCGAGCATCCGGCTGCGGCTCACCGCGTGGTATGCGGGGATCTTCCTCGCATTGGGTGCGGGCCTGCTCGCCGTCAGCTACGGCGTCGTGCGCCACGAGTTCGGCAGCAACGGTCAGCGCGTCCACGTCCGGGTCGACGAGATCACGACGCTTCAGCGTGACGGCCACCCGCGCACCGTGCGCGTGCGCATCGCGCCGGGCATCCCCGGTGAGACAACCGCGCCCGTGCGCCGCCTGTCCGCCGGCGAGCGTGAGGCGTACGGGCGCGCGCTCGTCGCGTACCGCGCGGCGGCGAATGCCGCCGACGCGCGGGCGCTGCGCAGCGTGCTGGCGCTCTTCGCGGTGGCACTGGCGCTGCTGACGCTCGCGTCGGTCGTGGCCGGGTGGATCGTCGCCGGCCGCGCGCTGCGGCCGATCTCGCGGATCACCGCCACCGCGCGCTCGATGTCCGAGCGCACGCTGCACGAGCGCATCGCGCTCGGCGGCCCGCGAGACGAGCTGCGGGAGCTGGCCGACACCTTCGACACGATGCTCGGGCGCCTCGAGGGCGCCTTCGACAGCCAGCGGCGCTTCGTCGCCAACGCCTCGCACGAGCTGCGCACGCCGCTGGCGATCGTGCGTGCCGAGCTCGACGTGACCCTGGACGACCCCGACGCCGGCGAGGCGGACCTGCGCGTCATGGCCGACGTCGTACGCGAGACAAACGAGCGCATGGAGCGCCTCATCGCCAGCCTGCTGGCGCTCGCTCGCGGCGAGGCCGGGATCGAACGCCCGCGTGCTGCGGACCTCGCGACTGCCGTCGCGCCGGTGCTCGAGCGCGAGCCCGCGTTCGGCCCCGACGGCCCCCTGCGGCTCGACGCGCTGCTGCACTCCGCGCCCGTGCTGGGCGACCCGGTCCTGCTGGAGCGCCTGGCCCACAACCTCGTGGAGAACGCGGTGCGCTACAACGCGAGCGTCGGCTGGGTGCGGGTCCGCACGCGCGTCGAGCGCGGCGAGGCGCAGCTCACCGTCTCCAATCCGGGGGCGGCGGTCCCGCCGGAGGAGGTCGGCTCGCTGACCGAGCCGTTCCGGCGCCTGGACACCTCGCGGGCGCGAAGCACCGGCGGCTACGGCCTCGGCCTCGCGGTCGTCCGCGCGGTCGCTGCCGCCCACGGCGGGCGCGTCGACCTGACCGCGCGGCCCGAGGGCGGCCTCGAGGCCACCGTGGCGCTGCCCGCGGCGTCGTTGCGCGCGCCCGTGGGCGACGGCGGCGGTGCGCCCGCCGCCCGCCTCGCCTGATACGCCGTCCGTCCACCGGCTTCCGGGCCTTACGGGGTCTTTACACCGCGCTTGCCATCTTGGCGGCGTGAAGTCGGAAGACGGCAGGAGAACAGGTGCACCGAAGTGCGTTCGCGATCGTCATGATGCCCGCCGAGCTGCCGGGCGAGTGACGAGCCGTTCCGGCACACACCGCCCGGGCCCCGCCGGCCCCTCAGCCCCCCGGAGCAGTCCGGTGGGGCCCGGGCATCGTCCCGTCATGCCCGCGCGCGGTGTCGCGGGCCCGGCCGGGCTGGCGCTGGCGCTGCCTGCCACACTGCCGCGGCCATGGTCGCCATCGCCATCGCCCTCGCGGCATCCTGCTGCTGGGGCATCGCAGACTTCACGGGCGGCCTGAAGAGCCGGCACCTGCCCGTCCCGCTCGTCCTGCTCATGGTCGAGGGGACCGGGGCGCTGGCCGCGGCGCTCGTGATCGCCGCCACGCACGAGCCGCTCCCGGGCACGCGCGCCGTGGTCTACTCGCTGGTGGCGGGCACCGCGGGCATCATGGGGCTGGCAGCCTTCTACCGTGCGCTGGCGATCGGGACGATGAGCATCGTCGCGCCGATCTCGGCCACCGGCGTGGCTCTCCCGGTGATCGTCGGCATCGCCACCGGCGACCGCCTTTCGACGGTCGTCTCGGCCGGGCTCGTGGTGACCGTGGCGGGCGTCATCCTCGCGTCGCGCGAGCAGCACGACGGCGACGCCGGCCGGGCGGCCGCCGGGAGGCTCAGCATCGGCCTCGCCCTGCTGTCCGCCGTCGGCTTCGGGACTTACTTCTCGCTCGCCGACGTCGCCGCCGACGGCTCCGTGCTGTGGCTGCTGCTCCTGGCGCGGGTCGTCGTCCTGCCCGTCATGGCGGGCGCGGTCCTCATCTCCCGGCCGCCCCTGCCCAGTCGCGGCGACCTGGCCACCCTCGCGGGGGCGGGACTGCTCGACATCGTCGCGACGGGGCTCTACGGCGTGGCCAACACGAAGGGCGCGCTCAGCATCGTCTCGGTCGTCGGAGCGCTGTACCCGGTCACGACCGTGCTGCTGGCCCGGATGGTGCTGTCGGAGCGCCTGCGCCCGATCCAGGCGGCCGGGATCGGGGCCGCGTTCGCCGGCGTCGGCCTCATCGTCGCGGGCTGACGCGACTCCCCCAGGGCAGGCGTACGCTGGGGTCGTGGACGTCGTCCTGCAGCCCCTGCAGCTCCTGCCCGCGACCATCAGCGGCGTGCTCTACGCGCTGGGCGTGCGGCGCCTGGC
>JAOPZW010000146.1 GCA_025963905.1 Solirubrobacterales bacterium
CCCGGCGGGGGGCGCCGGCGCGGGCCGGCGGCGAGTAGGTGTAGCGCCACCGCTGCCGAGCGGCGGGCGCACGCGGGCGGGCGAGCGGTCCGGCGCCTACTGCGTGTGGACGATCGCCTGGCCGTGCCGGGAGTCGCCGATGCGCTGGTGCACCATCCGGACCGCCATCGCCCCCTCGCCCACGGCCGAGGCGACGCGCTTGATCGAGCCGCTGCGGACGTCGCCGGCCGCGAACACGCAGGGGAGGCTGGTCTCGAGCATGAGCGGGCGATGGCCCTCGTCGGTGCCGAGCGCGGCGAGCGTGTCGTCGTCGCAGGCGTCGGTGCCGGTGAGGATGTAGCCGCTCTCATCCAGGGCGATCCGGCCGCCGAGCCAGCCCGTGTGCGGATCGGCGCCGATGAACACGAACAGCGCCCGCGCGGGCAGCCGCTGCCGCTCCCCCGTCTGGGTGTCCTCGACGACGACCGCTTCGAGGGCCCGGCCGCCGCACAGCTCACGGATCTCCGTGTGGACGTGGACCTCGACGGCGGGACTCTGCTCGATCCGGTCGGCGAGGTAGCGCGACATGTTCACGGTGAGCTCGTCCTCGCGGACCACGAGCACGACGTGGTCGGCGTAGGCGGTCAGGAACAGCGTCGCCTGCCCGGCCGAGTTGCCGCCGCCCACGACGACGACGGGGTCACCGCGGCACAGCTGGGCCTCCATCGGGGTCGCGGCGTAGTAGACGCTCACGCCCTCGAACTCGTCCAGGCGCGGGACGGGGAGCTTGCGGTACTGCACGCCGGTGGCGATCACCACGGTGCGAGCGAGGATCTCGGGCCCGTCCTCGACGCCGATCGCGTAGTGGTCGTCACGCGGCTCGAGCGACATCGCCCGCGCCGGGAGCGTCAGCTCCGCGCCGAACTTCTGGGCCTGGACCACCGCCCGGTCGGCGAGCTCCGCGCCGGAGATCCCCGCCGGGAAGCCGAGGTAGTTCTCGATGCGCGACGAGGTCCCCGCCTGGCCGCCGGTCGCCATCGCGTCGAGCGCGATCGTCTCGAGCCCTTCGGACGCTCCGTAGACCGAGGCGGCCAGCCCGGCGGGGCCCGCGCCGACCACGATCAGGTCGCCCATCGTGCGGTCGGAGCCGGGCACCGGCAGGCCGAAGACCCTGGCCAGCTCGGCGTTGCTGGGGTTGCGCAGGACCTCCGTCCCGCAGATGACGACCGGCGTCTCCTCTGGCGAGATGCCGAGCTGGCGCAGCATCGCCTCGGCCGCCGCGTCCTTCTCCGGGTCGATCCAATGGTGCGGGAGCCGGTTGCGCGAGGCGAAGTCCCGGATGCGGCGGGTGTCGGGCGAGTAGCGCGACCCGATGATCCGGAAGCCCGCGCCCAGGCCGATCAGCGTCGAGCGGCGCAGGACCAACGAACGCAGGATCAGGTCGCCGAGGTTGGGATCCTGCGTGACGATCGCGCGCAGGCGCTCCGCCGGGACGGCGAGCACCTCGCCGGGCTCGACGACGACCGCGGTGAGGAACGCGGGCTGACCGGCGAGCAGGCCCAGCTCACCCAGGAAGCGGCCCTTGCCGTGGACCCCGATCGTCCGGTCGAACCCGCTGCCGTAGCCGTCGACGATCGCGACCAGGCCGTCGAGGATCACGAAGAAGTCGTGCTGAACCTCGCCCTCGCGGTAGAGCAGGTCGCCCGGCAGGGTGGGGCGGCGCTCTCCCTGTAACTCGAGCGCCCGGATCTGGGCCGAGCTGAGACGCGGGTACGCGCCGGAGGCGTCCTCGGTCTCGACGGGGCGCTCGTCCGAGGTGGCCTGGGTCGTCAAGGCGTGTGCGGCGGGCCGGGGGCGGTCCACCGGCTGCGGGCGTACAGGAAGAGGCTGATAACCAGGCCGACGACACCGACGATCATGAGGATCACGCCGACGGTCTGGATGTTGATTCCCCCCACGTGCGCCGTGACGGCGAACTTCAGGATCGCCCCCACAGCGATCAGGAACAGGCTGCTACCGAGGGTCACACCACCGGTCATAGGCCTCCGGTGCCCCGGGACAACCGGATCGGGGCGGCCGTCACGAGTTGCGCCCGCGACCGCGCGCCGCCGCACCGCCGCCACGCGACGGCTGGATCACGCCAGAGCCGTCGCCTGCGCCGGCTCGCGCGCCGCGTCGAGGGGCGCGCCGGCGAGCTGGCCGCCCGCACAGGTCGCGCTCGGGACCCGCCTGCGCGGGTTGCGGATGAAGGCGAGGCCGAGGACGCCGCCGAGGCCGACGAGGGCGGCGCTGATCGCCATGCCCGCGTGGAACGCCTTCACCGCGGCGCCTTCGGTCGCCCGCGCGACGGTCGCGGCCTCCCCGGGCGACAGGCCCGAGACGTCTGCTCGCGCCAGCGTCCGGTCCCGGGTGACCTGCACGGCCGCGCGCGCCCGTGGTGAGAGCGTCGACGTGTCGATCCGGTCGCCCAGGGCCGACGAGAACTGGGCGGCGATCACGGCGCCCAGCGCGGCGACGCCGAGCAGGCCGGCGGCGCGGGCGATCGCGTTGTTGATCCCCGACGCGATCCCGGCGTGCTCCTCCTCGGCGTCGGCGAGGACCGTGGCGGTGAGCGGTGCGACGGTGGCCGACAGGCCGAGGGAGAAGAGCAGCAGCGCCGGGAGCAGCTCCGTGACATAGGCGACGTGCCCGTTGACGCGGAGGAGCAGCAGCAGGCCGGCGGCCGCGACGAGCGGGCCGCCGCCCATGAACAGCCGTGGCCCGAAGCGGTCGGCGAGCGCGCCCGCGCGCTTGGAGAGCGCGAACATGACCAGGGTCGTGGGCAGTGTCGCCAGGCCGGCCTCCAGGGCGCTGTAGCCCGCCACCTGCTGGAGGAACAGTACGAGGTAGAAGAACAGGATCGCCAGCCCGGCGTACATCGACAGCGTCTGCAGGTTGCCGGCGGCGAAGTTGCGCCGAGCGAAGAGCCCGAGCGGGAGCATGGGGTGCGCGGTCGTGGCCTCCCGGGCGAGGAAGAGAGCGAGGAACAGCACGCCGACGAGGCCCGGGACCAGGACGCCGGGCGCTCCCCACCCCGACTGGGGCTCGCGGATCAGCGCGACGGTCGGCCCGGCGAGGCCGAGGAACGACAGCGCCGCGCCCGGCCAGTCGACCGGCGGCCGGATCGCCTGCGGTGCCCTGCGCGGCACCGCCATCGAGATGAGCAGCAGCGTGGCGGCGACGAACGGGACGTTGATGGCGAAGATCCAGCGCCACGACGCCGCATCGATGAGCTGGCCGCCTACGAGCGGGCCGACCACGGCCGCGATGCCCGACCACGCGGTCCACGAGCCGACGGCGGCGCCACGCTGCGCCGGTGGAAACGCCATGACGATGACCGCCAGCGCGCTGGGCGTCAGCAGCGCGCCGAACACGCCCTGCGCGATCCGCCCCGCGACCAGGACCCCGACGCTCGGTGCCAGCGCGCACACCAGCGACGTCGCCCCGAACCCGGCGACCCCGAGCGAGAACACGCGCCGCTCGCCGAACACGTCGCCGAGCGACCCGCCGACGAGGATGAGCGCCGCCAGGGCCAGCAGGTACCCGTTGGCGATCCACTGCTGGCCGGCCAGCCCGCCGCCGAGGTCCTTCTCGATCGCCGGCAGCGCGACGTTGACGACCGTCGCGTCGAGGCCGACGACGAAGCTGCCCATGATCGCGGCCAGCAGGCTCAGGCGCTGCGTGCGATCCATCGCGGGTGTCAGGCGAGCGGCGATGGCGGGATGCGGGTGGAGCCCTCGACGGCCGGGATGATCATGGCCACCTCGTCGACGTAGCACCACGACCACTCCTCGCCGGGCTCGAGCGAGCGGATGATGGGGTGAGCGGTGCCGTGGGCGTGGGCGCTGGCGTGGCGGTTGGGGGAGTCGTCGCAGCAGCCGACGTGCCCGCACTCCAGGCAGATGCGCAGGTGCAGCCAGGGGTCGCCGACCGCCAGGCAGTCCTCGCAGCCGGCCACGGCTTCCGGGAGCCGGGTGATCTGGACGTGATCGAGATGGGTGCAGGTCATGGTCGTCCTCCGATGGACGGGTACGACGAGGGCTGGAGGTTCACGACATGACGATCCCCGATCTCGCCCCGCGAGGCCAGGCATTCGTGCCCGATGGGGCAGTTGCCGCGACCGGCATCCGAGAGGACCATGGCCCGATGCAGATGCAGCAGCCCTCCCGCCGTGTCATCGCCGAGCCCGTGCCGCCGGTGGTTCCGAAGCAGCCGACGCCCGAGCCGCGGGTCGCCCGCGAGGTGCCGGCGACCGCGCGCTCGGAGCCCGTCGGATCCTCGTGAGCGAGCCGCCGCTGATCCCCGCTCCGCTCTATGGCCTGCGGACGTGGAGGTTGGCGGCGGATGCCGATGGCGAGCGCCTGACCGGCGTGGCCCAGACGACGCCCTGGCCCGCGGGCGGTGCCTGGCTCGATGCCGCGTGCCGGTCCGGCGGCGGGCACGACGCGCCGCAGGCGGACTGCGCCTGCGGGATCCACGCGTGGCATCCGCGCCGGTGGTCCGCCCGTCGTGTGCTCGCAAGCCGCTTCGAGGTGCCGGGCATCGTCGAGGCGGCGGGAGCGGTGGAGGTGCACGAGGAGGGCTTCCGCGCGGAGCGGGGACGCCCCTACGCGCTGTTCGTCGCCCCGGGCCGCAACGCCAAGCTCCTCGCGCGCCTGTGCCGGCGCTATGGCGCGGAGCTCGTGGAGGTGCCTGGACCGGCCGCGTTGATCGCTTGGTGCCACGAGCGCGGCCTGGGCCTCGACGAGCGCACCGTCGACGAGCTCCTGGGCCCGGATGAGGCCGACGCGCGGCGCCGGACGCGTCGCGGCAAGGCGCGCCGGGACGCGCTCAGGGTCGCCGCGGCGGTGATCGTCTCGGGGGCGCTCCTGCTGTTCGGAGCCCTGTTCGCCAAGGACCCGCCGGGGCCGCACCACCGCTTCGGCCGGACGGGTCCGGTCGTGACGCGATAGCGGGGGCCGCCCCGGTGAAACCGGGCGGCGGGCGTGGAGTAGGTGCTTCCATGGGGAACGGACGAGCGGATCGAGCCGTGCGCGAAGCGCGGGCCAAGAGCAGCGAGCTGGGAAGCACAGCCGCGGCGAAGGGCGGCGAGCTCCGATCCACCGCCCTGGCGAAGAGCAGCGAGCTGGGGCGCGCTGCTGCAGCCAAGGGCTCGGAGCTCGGCCGCACCGCCGCGAGCCGCGGCGCCGAGGCCCGGCGCACGATGCGCCAGCTCGACGTGCCGTGGGCGCGCTGCCGGTTCGCTCGCATGTTGCGCGAGGCGATCCTCCAGTTCGGGCTCGGGCCGCTCATCGACGTGTACACGCGTGCGCACGTGTCCGGACGGGAGCGCTTCGAGCGACTCCCCGCCCCGGTGATCCTCGTCGCGAACCACTCGAGCCACCTCGACACCCCGACCATCCTGCGAGCGCTCCCGCTCAAGTGGCGCCAGCGCACCGCGGTCGCCGCGGCCGCCGACTACTTCTACAACAAGCGCGCCGTCGCCAACGCGGTCGCGCTGATCTTCAACACCGTCCCGATCCTTCGTCGTGGCGGCGGCGGCGTCGGCAACGGCGCCTTCGAGCACGTCGACCGCCTGATCGACCAGCGCTGGAACCTCCTGATCTTCCCCGAGGGCACCCGCTCGCGCGAGGGGAAGCTGGGCAAGCTCCATTCGGGCGCCGCGGTCATCGCCCAGCAGCACGGGATCCCGATCATGCCGGTCCGCCTCAAGGGCACGCACGACGCGATGCCGCCCGGCCGCAACTGGCCCAAGCGCATCCACGGACTGCTGTCACGCCGTCACCGCGTCGAGGTGCTCTTCGGCCCTCCGATCTGGCCCGGCGCCGACGAGCATCGCAACGACGTGATGACGCGCGTGCGCGCGCATCTCGAGGGGCAGCCGCCGGTCGCGCCGCCTCAGCGCGAGCCGGTCGCGCCTGCTGCCTGAATTCGCATTGCTCCGGTTGACCGGGCGGCCGCCCGGTAGCTAGGCTCAACTCCGTCCACGGGTTGACGATCGGAGGAGCAGGTGAGCATCTTCGGTGCAGAGGTGATCGGGACAGCGCTCCTGATCCTGCTGGGCGACGGAGTGGTTGCAGCGACGCTCTTGAACCACTCGAAAGCCCAGAACGGTGGCTGGATCGTCATCGCGTGGGGGTGGGGCATGGCCGTCGCGATGGCGGTCTTCGCTGTCGGTCAGTTCGACGGTGCGCATCTCAACCCCGCCGTGACCCTCGGGCTCGCCGTGAAGGGGAGCACCCCCTGGTCGGACGTCCCCAAGTACGTCGGGGGTGAGTTCGTCGGCGCGTTCATCGGCGCCGTGCTCGTGTTCGCGGCGTATGCCAACCACTGGCGGCCCACCGAGGACCCGGGCCTGAAGCTCGCCGTCTTCTCCACGGCGCCCGCGATCCGCAACACGGTCGCCAACATCATCACCGAGGTCATCGGCACGTTCGTCCTGGTGTTCGGCGTGCTGGCGATCGGCGCCAACAAGGCGACCGTGGCCAGCGGCCTCGTCCCGCTCCTCGTCGGCCTGCTGGTGCTCGCCATCGGCCTGTCGCTCGGCGGACCCACGGGGTACGCCATCAACCCGGCGCGCGACCTGGGGCCGCGCATCGCTCATGCGCTGCTGCCGATCCCGGGCAAGGGCCCATCGGACTGGGGCTACGCCTGGATCCCGGTGGTGGCGCCACTCGCCGGCGGTGCGCTCGGCGCCCTGTGCTTCGACTGGTGGTTCCCGGGGTGATGCGGCCATGAAGAAGCTCATCAACGCTCCCGACGCCGTCGTCCGCGACGCGCTCGAAGGCATCGAGCTGGCGTACGGGGATCGTCTTCGCGTGTCCTACGACCCGGCGTACATCGTCCGCGCCGATGCGCCGGTCGAAGGGAAGGTCGGCATCGTGTCCGGGGGCGGCTCCGGACACGAGCCGATGCACGGCGGCTTCGTCGGGCGCGGGATGCTGGACGCGGCGTGTCCGGGCGAGGTCTTCACCTCGCCGACGCCCGACCAGATGCTCGAGGCGACCAAGGCGGTCAACGGCGGCGCCGGCGTCCTGCACATCGTCAAGAACTACACCGGCGACGTCATGAACTTCGACATGGCCTCGGACCTGGGGAAGGCCGAGGGCATCGAGGTGGAGGCGGTCGTCACCAACGACGACGTCGCGGTCCAGGACAGCCTGTACACGGCGGGGCGGCGCGGCGTCGGGATCACGGTGATCGCGGAGAAGATCTCAGGGGCCGCCGCCGAGGAGCGCCGGCCGCTCGCCGACGTCGCCGACATCTGCCGTCGCGTCAACGCTCAGGGCCGCAGCATGGGCGTGGCGCTGACGCCGTGCACGACGCCGAGCTCGGGCGAGCCCAGCTTCGAGCTGGGCGACGACGAGATGGAGATCGGCATCGGCATCCATGGTGAGCCGGGTCGCTACCGCGAGCCGATGGCGCCGGCGGCGCAGATCGTCGAGCGGCTCGCAACCGCCGTGGTCGAAGACCTCCCGTACGACTCCGGCGACCAGGTCCTGGCGTTCGTCAACGGCATGGGCGGCACGCCGCTGCTGGAGCTCTTCATCGTGTACCGGGATCTGCACCGCTTCCTCGAGGAGCGGGGCATCACCATCACCCGGCGGTTGATCGGCAACTACATCACCTCGCTGGAGATGGCCGGCTGCTCGATCACCCTGCTCAAGCTCGATGACGAGCTGACGCGCCTCTGGGATGCGCCCGTCGACACGCCGGCGTTGCGATGGGGCGCGTGACGGAGGTCGCGACGACGATCAGCCACGAGGAGATCCTCGACTGGATCCGCAGGTTCGCGGCGGACATCGAAGCGCAGCGCGCCGAGCTCGTGCGGCTCGACACGGCCATCGGCGACGGCGATCACGGGACCAACATGGACCGCGGGATGCACAAGGCGCTCGAGAAGCTCGAGGCGGCCGAGGGCGCCGACATCGGGGCGACCCTGAAGGCGGTCGGCATGGCGCTCATCTCCAGCGTCGGCGGAGCCGCCGGGCCGCTCTACGGCACGCTGTTCCTGCAGATGGGGAGCACGACGACCGGCGCCGGGACCCTCGACGTGGCCGGGTGGGCCGATGCGCTGGAAGCCGGCGTGAAGGGCGTGCAGGCGCGCGGCAAGGCGGAGCCCGGCGACAAGACGATGGTGGACGCGCTGCTCCCCGCGCTCGAGGCGCTGCGCAGGGCGCAGGCCGAAGGCGCCGACCCGGCACAAGCGGCCCGCCGGTCCGCCGCGGCCGCGGAAGAGGGGATGAAGGCGACGATCCCGATGGAAGCCCGCAAGGGACGGGCCAGCTACCTGGGCCCGCGGAGCATCGGGCACCAGGATCCGGGGGCCACCTCGGCGTACCTGCTGCTCAGCAGCGCGGCCGAGACATTCGCAAGTTCATAGCAACGGAAGAGGTGGGTCATGGCGAAGTACGCGGCGGCGCTCGACCAGGGCACGACCAGCACGCGCTGCATG
>JAOPZW010000148.1 GCA_025963905.1 Solirubrobacterales bacterium
TTCCGGTTCTCCGGGCCGCTCGACCGCCCGGGCGCCGCCCCGCCGCCGGGGTCCCGGCGCGCGCGGTGGGCGCCCTGAGGGCTCAGCGCCCGAGCAGCGCGGCGAAGGGGTCGTCGAAGGCTTCGACGGGATGCGGGAACCTCGCCTGAGCGCGTTCCACGTTCTGCGCCGTGATGACCTTGACGGGCGCATCCACGGTGGCGGGCACGGCGTGACCGCGTAGCGTCGCCAGGCAGGCCTCCACCCCGAGCTGGCCGATCGTGTAGGGGTACTGGGCCACGGTCGCGGACAGGTCCCGGCGCTTCACGCCTGCGAGGGCCTCGCGAATGCCGTCCATGCCGATCACGGCCACCTTTCCGGTTCTCCCGGCCGCGCGAACGGCGTCGGCGATACCCAGCGCCATCTGGTCGTTCACGGCGAAGAAGCCCTCCACGGGGGCGTGGCGGAGCAGGTCGGCGGCCGCGAGCCGTGCCCGGCGGCGGTCGAAGTCCGCGGCGATCGCCTCGACGACGTCGAACCGTCCGCGCGCGGACGTGACGAACCCCTTCGCGCGCGCACCGCTCGTCGCGTCGCCCGGAATTCCGGTGATCACCGCGACGCGCGCCGCTGGGGCGACGAAACGCGCCATCGCGTCCGCCGCGAGGCGGCCCGCGGCGGCGTTGTCCGTCCCGATGTAGCTCGTGATCGTCACGCCGACCGCCTTGGCTGCCGTCGTGTCGACGGGCGAATCGATGTTGACGATCGGCGTTCCGCTGCGGACGTGCGCGAGCGGCTGGATGAGGTTCGTCGCGTCGATCGGGTTCACCACGTAGCAGCCCGCCGGGCGGCTCGCCAACGACTCGAGCTTGGAAGCCTGGCCGGCCGTGTCCTGCAGGCCGGTCGCCGCGCGGACGGTGATGCTGGCGCCGCGGCGGTGAGCGGTCGCCACGAGACCGTCCCGCATCGTCGCGAAGAACGGATTGTCCAGCCCCTTGATCACGGACGTCAGGTCCTCGACGTGCCGGGGGTCCGGGACCCGTCCACGGGTGCCACCGCACCCGAGCACGACCACCGCCAGCAGGCATGCCGCAGCCAGTCGCCGAGTCATCGATCGGCTCCCGGCGACAGCGGCCCTGGGCTGCTGCACGGCACGACGACATCGTAATCGCCTGCGACCGGGGCCCGGGGGAGCGCGGTCTTGCCAGCGGCTGGCGGGGGAGTCACGATGGGCGGCGGCTATTGCGTCATTCCTGGCTTCGCTCCGCCGACTTCCTCCGGTTCGCGCTCCCGGCGCTCATCGTGCTCCTGGGTGTGGTCGGGTACGTGCTCACGAGCCAGACGATCGCCGGCGATCGCGACGCGGCCGCGGCGCGGCGCGTCCAGGTCGAGAGCATCCGGACGCGTGGACTCCTCGAGCGCGCGCGGGCGTACGTCGCGGGACTCGGGAACGTCATGGCGGGCGAGCGGGTCGCGACGCAGCGGCGCTTCTCGGAGCTGGTCGCCGGCACGACGGGCAGCGTCGGGCTCGTCGATGCGCTGTGGGTGCAGGCTCTGAACGACGGCGGGCGCCGCGCCTACGAGCGCCGGCTCGGGTCGCCCGTCAGCCGGTTGACCCCATCCGGGCGCCCGGAGCGAGCGCCTCGGGCGTCGTCGTACCTGCCCGCCACGTACGCGACCCGGACGCGCCCGGAGCTGCGCCCGGGGGTGGACGTCTCGGGCTGGCGGGCGCTGGCCGGCGCGATCCGGAACCCCGCTTCGGTGTTCGCCGTCGCGGCGAGCGACCCGGGCTCGCTCGGCGGGGAGCCGGGGTTCTATCTGCTCACGAGCGGCGACTTCGGTCGCGGCCCGGCCACCATGGGCTATCTGGCGGTGTTCGTTCCGGGGGGCTGGTTGACCGTCTCCATGCAGGACGACCCGCGGCGGGTGGAGATCAGCCTCGATGGCCGGCCCCTGGAGGGTCGCCTCGACACCGCGTCCGCGGCCGGCGCGAGCTTCGGGGCCCTTGCGCAGCGCTGGCGCGTCGACGTGGGCACCGAGCCGCCCACGGGGCTTCAGTCGCTTCTCCCCTGGCTCGTGCTCGCCTGGCCGGTCGCGATCGCGCTCGTCGTCTACCTCGTGCTCGGCGCGATCCTGCGCCGCCGGCGGGCGGAGACCGCGGCGCAGCGGATCTTCGATCTGTCGCCCGATCTGCTGGGCGTCGCGAGCGTGGACGGCTACTTCAAGCGGGTCAACCCGGCATTCGAGCGAGCGCTCGGGTACACGAGCCAGGAACTGCTGTCACGACCGCTCTTCGATTTCGTCCACCCCGATGATCGCGACCGGTCGCGAGAGGTGCTCCAGGCGCTCGCCGGCGGCAGGCCGGTGATGCAGTTCGAGAACCGCTACGTCTGCAGCGATGGGTCGTGGCGCTGGCTGGAGTGGAGCACGCGAACCCTGGCGGAGGAGGGGCTCGTCTTCGCGGCCGCCCGGGATGTCACCGACCGTCACCGGGCCGAGGAGCAGATGCGCGAAGCGCAGCGGAGCATGGAGGCGAGCCGCGACGAGCTGCGCGTCCTGGTCCAGGAGCAGGCGGCGTTGCGGCGGGTCGCGACGCACGCCGCGCGCGGAGAGCCGCCCGTGGAGCTGTTCGCCGCGGTGGTCGAGGAGGTCGGGCGGCTGCTTCCCGTCGACTGGGCGGGCATCGGCCGCTACGAGTCCGGCGGTGCGATGACCACGGTGGCGAGCTGGAGCAGAGCGGGCGGGTTCTTCCCGGCGATCGGCAGCCGGTGGATGCTCGGGGGCCAGAACATCAGCACGATCGTCGCCGAGACCGGCGAATCGGCGCGGGTCGACAGCTTTGCCGACGCCTCCGGCGCGATCGGTGTCACCGCCCGCGATGCCGGCTACGGCTCGGCCGTCGGGACGCCGATCGTCGTCGAGGGTCGCCTCTGGGGCCTCGTCGCAGCGATCTCGGCCGAGGAGCGGGCCCTGGGCGGGGACACCGAGGAGCGCCTGGCCCGCTTCACGGCGCTGCTGGGGACGGCGATCGCCAATGCCGAGAGCCGCGCCGAGCTCGCCGCCTCGCGCACGCGGGTGGTGGCGGCGGCCGACGAGATGCGGCGGCGGGTCGAGCGTGACCTGCACGACGGCGCCCAGCAGCAGCTCGTCTCGCTCATGCTGGAGCTGCGCGCCGCGCAGGCCACCGACCACGCCGGGGTCGGCGAGCTGAGGGCGGAGCTGGCCCGGACGGAGCGCGTTCTGGCCGACGTGCTCGAGGAGCTACGGGAGATCTCACGGGGGATCCACCCCGCGATCCTCTCCCGTGGCGGCCTGGAGCGCGCGCTCAGGACGCTCGCGCGCCGTTCGACGGTGCCGGTCGAGCTCGAGGTCCGCGCCGAGCGCCGGCTGCCCGCGAGGCTCGACGTGGCGGCGTATTACGTCGTGTCGGAGGCGCTGGCGAATGCGGCCAAGCACGCGCGCGCGTCGGTCGTGCACGTCGAGCTCGAGGCGCGCGCCACGACCGTGCGGCTGGTGATCGGCGACGACGGGATCGGCGGGGCCGACCCGGGCCTGGGATCGGGGCTGGTCGGCATCAGCGATCGCGTCCAGGCGCTCGGCGGGACGCTCGAGGTCACCAGCCCCGCCGGCGGCGGGACCTCGCTGCTCATCGAGATCCCGCTGGACGACGAGACCGGCACGGGGTTCCCCGAGCCGTCGGGCTCCTGATCTACCGGACCGTCACGGGCGCCCCGATCTCGAGATCCGGTCGAGGCGCACGATGTCGGCGTTGCGCATGCGGATGCAGCCGTGGGAGACGTGCCCCGGCAGCAGCCGCGGCTCGTTCGTCCCGTGGATGCCCACCACGCCGCCGCCGGGCCAGTCGGTGAGCACCTCCGAGCGCGCGCTGAGCCGCGCAGGCATCTACTGCGCCGCGATCGTCTCCGCCGTGCGCCGGGCGAGCGCCATCGTCGTGATCATCGGATTGGTGCCGCTGGCGCTCGGGAACGCGCTCGCGTCGCCGATCCACACGCCGGTCGTGTCGTGCAGCTCGCCCCATGGGTTGGCCACGCTCGTCCCGGGGTCGGCCCCCATGCGTGCGGAGCCCATGTGGTGCAGGGAGAAGAGCGCGTGCTCGTAGGGGCTCAGCGGCCCGTCATGGACGCGCCTCGCGAACGCCTCGACGGGCTCGCCCCCGTCGCGGTGCCAGTGCTGCAGCTTGCGGCTGAGGGCCAGCACCTCCCGGGCGCCGGCCGCGTCGTGCATGCGCACGAGCTCGGCGAGGCCCCGGCGGAAGTGGCGCACGTCGAGCTCGTCGGCGAGCTCGTAGTGGGGGACGGGGTTGCCGGCGCCGTCGATCGTCACGCGGCCGTGGCCGCGATCGCGCACGAGGACGACCAGCGCCGATGTCATCGACCCCTTGGCCATCGTCTCCTTGTGCTGGCGCCCGCTCTCCCACGGGACGGCGGTGCCGGTGAGCCCGGGGCTGGCGTGCGAGGTCTCCACGAGGAAGCCGTAGCCGTCCTCGAGGTCGGCGAACTCGTCGCTGAGGCCGGTCTGCGGCGCACCCCACCACGAGCGCTGGGCCTCGTCGTAGACGCCCACCACGACGGTCGCGGGGTGCAGGCGCAGGTAGTCGCCCGCGGCCGGCCCGCCGATGCCCGAGCGCAGGAGGACGGCGGGCGTGTCCAGCGCGCCGGCGGCGAGCACCACCTGCGGCGCGCGCACGACGACCCGCGCGGCGCGTCCGTCGGCATCGCGGTAGGTGCCCTCGACGCCCACGGCGCGCCCGTGCTCTACGAGCACGCGCTCCACCCGGCAGTCGACGATGAAGCGGGCTCCTGCGTCGGCGGCATCCTGGAGGTAGGTCTTCAGGGTGCCGAGCTTGGCGCCGGTGACGTCGCCGAACCCGATGAACCCGGCGAGCTCGGCGTCGTAGCGCTCGCGGTCGGCGTTGCGGGTGATGACCTTGAAGTCGTAGCCCAGGCGCTCGCACGCCTCGCGCAGGCGGGTGTTGGGCCCGTTGAGGTCCGAGCACGCGTCGGTGACCTGCAGCCGCGCGAACACCTCGTCGAGGTGGCGGTCGAACGCCGGCCCGGCCAGGCCTTCGAGGCCGTGCTCGCGCTCCCATTCCTCGCGCACGCGGGGGGTGGTGCGCAGGCAGTTCGTCCAGTTGACCGTCGAGCCGCCCCCGAGGTTGGAGCCGGTCTGCAGCGCGAACGACCCGTTGGCGGTCTGGGCGATGCCCCCGGCGCGGTAGAGCCGCTCGTAGGCCCACAGCTCGAGCTGGTTGAAGTCGGCCTCGTTGTAGTAGCCGCCCGCCTCGAGCACGACGACGTCCTTGCCCGCCCGGGCCAGCGTCCCGGCCACGACGCCGCCGCCCGAGCCCGAGCCGACGACGACGACGTCGGCCGTGAGCGTCAGGTCGGCCTCGTCCGGCCGCGTGACGGCGATCGTCTTGGGCGCCTCCTCGGGCGACGGCGGCGCGGCGCGCGGGCCGGGGTAGCCGATCGCCTCCCAGTTGGGGTTGCGCCCGGTCGCGGGGTCCGGCACCCCGTAGAACAGCAGCATCGTCAGCCCGCGCAGGGCGCTGACGCCGGCCAGCGCCTCCGGGCCGGAGTCCATGAAGCCGTGCAGGATCTGCTCGCGCACCTCCTGCGGCGCGTCGCCGAAGCCGGCATCGGCCAGCGCGTCGAGCAGCTGCCGGAAGCCCTCGAGCTGGTCCTCGCTCACCAGCTCGCCGCCGAGCTGCTGCTCGATCAGCGCCGGGATCTGCAGGTCCGACGCGGCGCGTCCCCAGAACCCCGTGGGGTCCTCGTCGACCGCGACCGGCGGGGCGAACGTGTCGCACACCTTCGCCAGCGTGTCGCGCTGGATCTCGGACAGGACGACCGTCACGACCATGCTCTCCTCCTTCGTCGCGGACCCTCTCTCCGCCGCGCAGTCTTTCAGAGCATGGTCGTGACGCCTGCGTCACCTTCGGGTACCGTTGGGCGTCGCCGGACCCCGAACCACCAGGAGGACGTCACTTCATGGCCAAGCAGCCCCGCATCCTCGTCGGCCAGGTCGCCGCGATCACCGGCGGCGCCCGCGGGATCGGCAAGGCCACGGCGCAGGCCTTCGTGCGCGAGGGGATGAAGGTCGCGATCGGCGACCTCGACCTCGCCGCCGCGCAGGCCGCGGCGGAGGAGCTCGGCGGTGGCACCGTCGCCTTCGAGCTCAACGTGACCGACCGCGAGTCCTTCGAGCGCTTCGCCGCCGCCGCCGAGGAGGCGCTCGGGCCGCTGGACGTCCTCGTCAACAACGCGGGGATCATGCAGCTGGGCCCGTTCGCCGACGAGGAGGACGCGACCGCCCGCCGGATGGTCGACATCAACGTCCACGGCGTGCTGCACGGCATGAAGATCGCGCTCGACCGCTTCCGCCCGCGCAACCGCGGCCACCTGGTCAACGTCGCGTCGTCGGCGGGCAAGGCCGGCTACGCGGGCGGCGCCACCTACAGCGGGACGAAGCACTTCGTCGTGGGCGTCAGCGAGGCGGTGCGCGGCGAGCTGCGCGACACCGCGATCGAGGTCTCGTGCGTCATGCCCGTCATCGTGCGCACCGAGCTGGCGACCGGGCTGGGCGAGGCCCGCGGCGTCAAGAGCATCCGGCCCGAGGACGTGGCCGCCGAGATCGTCTCGGCGCTGAAGGTGACGCGCTTCGACGTCTTCGTGCCGCGCTCGGTGGGCCCGATCAACCAGGTGGTGGGCATCCTTCCCCGCAGCGGGCGCGAGCTCATGGCCCGCGCGCTGAAGGCCGATCAGATCCTCTCCAACATCGACACGAGCGCGCGCCGCGACTACGAGCTGCGCGCCGCGCGGTCGGAGCCCGGGCTCGAGCCGGGCGCCGAGCCCAACCGGCTCACGGAGCCCAACGGATCGTGAATGGACCCGGCGCGCTGGGCGAGGGCGCCCGCGCCGGTGGCCGCTACACCGTCCTGGCGCCGATCTCGCATGGGGCGATGGGCGCCGTCTACCGGGCCCGCGACGCCGAGACGGGCGCACTCGTGGCGCTCAAGCACCTGACCGACCGCTCCCAGTCGGCGCGGTTCGACATCGAGGCGCGCCTGCTCGGTGGATTGCGCCACCCGCGCGTCGTGCGCGTCTCCGGGCACTTCGAGGACGAGAACGGGCGCTTCCTGGTCATGGACCTCATCGAGGGCACCGACCTCGGCGACCTGCTCGAGCAGCGCGGCGGGCGGCTCCCCGTGCCCGAGGCGATCGAGTACGCGATGCAGGCGTGCGAGGCGCTGGAGTACGTCCACGACCAGCAGATCGTCCACCGCGACGTCAAGCCCCGGAACCTCATCGCGGGCAGCGACGGCATCGTGCTGGTCGACTTCGGCATCGCGCGCGAGATCGGCACGGGGGAGGGCGGCACGCGCGCCATCGGCACCCCGCACTACATCGCCCCGGAGGTGTTCGTCGGCGAGGGGATCTCTCCGCGCAGCGACGTCTACTCCCTCGGCGCGACCCTGTGGACGATGGTCGCGGGCGCGCCGCCGGCGTTCGGCGACCGCACCCCGCTCGCCGATCTCGTGCCGGGCGTCACGGCCGAGCTCGAGGCGACGCTGCGCGACGCGCTGGAGCTCATGCCCGAGAAGCGGATCGCCTCGGTGGCCGCCTTCGCCCGGGCGCTGGGCACGCCGCTGGCGCGCGGCACCGGAGCGTCGCTGGCCCTCAGCGTCGCCGGTCCCGCCGCCGAGGGCACGCTGCTCGAGGCGATCGTCAAGGCGGCGGCGGGCGTGTTCGAGGCGGCCGCCGCGTCGATCGCGCTGATCGACCCGACCACCGGCGAGCTCGTCTACCAGGCCGCCTGGGGCGCCTCCGCGGCCGAGATCGTCGGGGTGCGCCTGGCGCCCGGCACGGGGCTGGCCGGCTCGGTCATCGCCCGCAACGAGGGCGAGGCGCTCCCGGACGTGCGCAACGACCCGCGCTTCGCGGCCCAGATCGCCGCGGGAACCGGCTACGTCCCCCACACGATGCTGCTCGCCCCGCTGCGCCGCGACGGCGCCGCCCTCGGGGCCCTCACCGTCCTCGATCGCCGCGACGGGCGCGCCTTCGGCTCCCGGCACCTCGCCCGCGCCGGCCTCTTCGCCGACCTGGCGGTCGCCGCGCTGCGCTGAGGGCGTCAGGTCGGCTGCGTACGCGCCACGGCGAGCAGGTAGGTGGCCGGCAGTCGCACCGTGCCCCCGCCGTCGCGGTTCCAGTCGCGCATGAGCGCCACGAGCCGGTCGCGCAGCCCCGCATAGCGCTCGCCGAGGTCGCGGCGCGCGGCGATGAGCGCGCCGAAGTTCAGCTCGAGCCACGCGGTGGCCTCCTCCAGCGAGGCGAACGTCCAGTTCACGGTGCCGCGGGCGAGCTCGACGCTCTCGGCATGGGGGGCCAAGCGCCGGCGCACGGTCGTCTCGATGCCCCAGTCGATCGGCCGCGCCGCGGCGAGTGGCGCCGGCAGGTACTCGCCCATCAGCGCGGTCACCTGGCCCGTGAACCCATCCGGCGTCCACGCCGTCACCGCCACGACGCCACCGGGCCGCACGACGCGGAACGCCTCGGCCGTGGCGACCTCCGGGCGCGGCGCGAACATGAGCCCGAAGGCGCTCGTCACCGCGTCGAAGCTCGCGTCCGGGTAGGGAAGATCCTCGGCGTCGGCCTCGTCCCATTGCACGTCGAGCCCGAGCCCGGCCGTGCGCTCGCGCCCGGCGGCCACCAGCTCGGGCGTGAAGTCCGAGGCGGTGACGTCCGCGCCCGCGCGCGCAGCGACCGTCGCCACGTTGCCGTTTCCGGCGGCGACGTCCAGCACGCGATCCCCGGCGCCGATGCCGGCAGCCGCGACCACCTCTTCGGCGACGCCCTCGAAGCGGCGGGCGACCGCGGCGTAATCGCCCAGTGCCCAAATGGTCTTCGAGCGCTCCCTCATCCGTGCGAGCTCGTCCATCGCGCGAGGTCCTTTGCTATCGGGCGGTCGCGATGAAGCTCGCACGCACCGCGGTCACGGCGCGGACCCTACCGCCTCGGACGTGCCCTTGCAGGAGAGTTCGGGCGCCGTTCGGCGTGCTCGGATCCCGGGCCGGCACGGTCCAGCCGGGGCCCGTTCCGCGGGCCAGCTCGCCGAGCTCCGGGTCGGTCCCACTATTGGCGCATGGACAACATGATCGCGCGCAGATCCGGGGCTGCAGCCGAAGCGGCGCGAAGGCTCGTGCGGGCGGGAGCGCCCGATCGGGAGCTGGCGCTGCGGCGCTATGGCGCGCTGGCCGAGAAGTACCACCAGCGCACGGCGACGGGGGATCATTTCCGTCGTCAGGTGGTCGCTCGGCTCGCGCCGCTCCCCGGGGAGGTCATTCTCGACGTGGGCTGCGGCACTGGGCTGAACTTCAAGGCGATCCGGGACGCGGTCGGGCCCGGCGGACGGCTGATCGGCGTCGAGCTCAGCCCCCGGATGCTCGACGTGGCGCGCGCTCGCATCGAGCGCCACGGCTGGGCCAACGTCGAGGTCGTGCAAGCCGACGTCGCGGAGGCCGACATCCCGGCCACTGCCGACGCGACCCTGCTGTGCGCGGTCCACGACGTGATGCGCTCGCCATCCGCACTCGCCAACGTGCTGGATCACCTGCGCGACGGCGCTCGCATCGTGGCGGGCGGCCCGAAATGGGCCCGCTGGACGCGCTCCGACGGCCTGTCGTCGAACTTCGCCACGTGGAGGATGAATCGGGAGTGCGTCACGACGTTCGAGGGATTCCGCCGCCCCTGGAGCCACCTCGAGCACCTCGTCGAAGACCTCGTCGTCGATGAGGTCTTCGGCGGCGGCGGCTACATCGCCTGCGCGTCGTCCCGCTGGTCGGGCCCGGCGGCCGCGGCCGCCTGACCGGCCCGCGCCTCAGTGGCGCAGGTGCCGCCGCAGCAGGATCGCGACGGCGGCGAAGAAGGCGACGAGGAAGCCGGCGAGGATCAGGCACGTCGTCGCCGTCGACAGCGTGAAGAAGTCGGTGCCGTACTTGTTGAAGCGCGCGAAGCTGGCGTCCTGCGCGATGCGCCCGTTGAGGTCCACCGCCGACCCCGTCCCCGCAAACGACCAGCGCGAGAACACGAGGTTCGACAGCGTCTGGACCGGCTCGCCCATCGACTTGACGCTGACGATCGAGCCCGCGAACAGCAGCTGGGGGATCAGCACGAGCGGGATGAAGCTCGTCGCC
>JAOPZW010000161.1 GCA_025963905.1 Solirubrobacterales bacterium
GCCGGCGGGCGTCCTCCAGATCGGCGTAGACCGCGTCGCGCAGGAGGGCGTGGCGGAACCCGAACCGCCCGTCGGCGCTGCGGAAGAGCCCGCAGTCCATCGCATCCAGCACGGCGGCGGGCTCCGCCAGCGCCAGGAGCTCCGCCCGGTCGAAATCGCGGCCGGCGACCGCCGCGAGCTCGGCGGTCCGGCGCGCCGGCGCCGGCAGCCCCGACACGGCGGCGCGGACGGTCGCGCGGAGCGAGGGGGGAGGCCCCTCGTCGCCGCGGGCCGCGGCGCGCGCGCTCTCCAGGGCGAGCAGCGGGTTGCCGTCCGCGGCGGCGACGACGCGATCGCGCCCGCGGGCGTCCAGCGCGGCGACGGTCCCGACGAGTCGCTCGACGTCGGCGCGCCCGAGCGGATCGAGGTCGATCTCGGCGGTGATCACGCGGCGTGCGCGGGCCGCGTGCAGCAGGGCGTCGACCGCGTCGCGGCGCGGGGTCATGCGCCGCGTGAGCACGAGCAGCACGGGCAGGCCGGCGATGCGCCGCGCGACGTAGGCCGCGAGCTCGAGGCTCGGAGCGTCGGCGAGGTGCACGTCGTCGAACAGGATCACGAGCGGCCGGTCCGACGTCGCGTGCTCGGCCAGCTCGACGGCCGCCTCGAACAGCCGGGCGCGGGCGAGGTCGGGGGCGACGTCGGCGGTCGGGGCCGGCGGACGGCCGAGCCGGCGTGGCAGCGCCGGCGCCAGGCGCGCGAGCTCTTCCGGCCACTGCGCGTCGGGGGTCGGCGGGGCGAGCTCGCGCGCGAGGTGTGCGAGCAGCTCCGCCCACAGGCCGAACGGCGGGGCGCCGCCGAGGTCGAGCGCCGCGCACGACGCCGTGCGCGCGCCCTGTGCGCGTGCCCGCGCGACCAGCTCGCCCGCCAAGCGGGTCTTGCCGATCCCGCCCTCGCCGCCGATCAGCGCCAGGGCGCCGCTGCCGGCGCGAACGCGCTCCCAGAGCGCCAGCAGCGCGGCCAGCTCGGCGTCGCGCCCCACGAGCGGCGGGCCGTCGAACGCCTGGTCCGGCGGACCCGCGTGCCCGGAGGCCGGCTCGGGGTCGGCGGCACGGACGGCCGCGGCGAGCGAGCGCGTCTCGGCCGATGGCGCCAGGCCCAGCACGGTGCGCAACCGCTCGGCGAGGCGGTCGTGGACGGCGAGCGCTCCGGCCCGGTCGCCGGCGGCGGTGAGGCGGCGCATGAGGTCTCGCGCCGCCTCTTCGTCGAGCGGGTCCAGCGCGGCGCGCCGGCGAGCCCAGGCGACGGCGTCCTGCGGGCTGGGCGCCGTCGCGGCCAGGCGGGCGAGCGCCGCCCCCACCCGCTCGGCGTGCTCGTCGCGCGCCTCGAGCACCCAGTCCTCGTCGAGGTCGGCCAGGAGCGGGCCCCGGCACAGCTCGATCGCCGCCTCCAGCTCGCCGGCCGCCAGGCGCGCGTCGAAGGTCGCCATGTCGGTCTCGCAGCGCAGGCCGATGCGGTCGCGGCCCGTGACCAGGGCGTCCTCGGCGGCCGGCCCCAGGGAGCGCCGCAGCGACCAAGCGGCGCTGCGCAGCGACGCGCGAGCGCTCGTGTCGAGCACATCCGGCCAGAACCGCGCAGCCACCGCGCCCCTTGGATGCTCGCCCGGATGCAGTGCCAGCCACCCCAGCAGCGACCACGCTCGGCGGCTGGCGGGGGAGTCGATCGCCCTCCCGTCGACCTCGGCCTCGAGCTTGCCCAAGAGCCGCACTCGCAGCATCCGGGCAAGCGTACTCCGGTCGTGCGGATCGTTTCACGCGTGCTTGACGGGACTGTGACGGCCGCGCGGCACCGTCAGCCCATGTCCACCACCACACCCACATCCAGCTTCGACGCCGGCGTCCTGCGCCGCGCGTTCGAGAACCACGACCCGGCGGGACTCCTCGCCCTGTATGCGGACGACGCGACGATCGAGCTCGCCGACGCCCGGAACACGCCGAGCCGGCCGCTGCGCCTGGAGGGTCGCGAGGCCATCCGCGCCCACCTCGAGGACGTCCTCGCGCGCGACATGACCCACGCGGTCGACGTCGTCGCGGTCGGCGAGGACGCGGTCGGCTACTCGCTGCGCTGCGCCTATCCGGACGGGACGCGCGTGCTCTGCGCCGCGACCGCCCAGCTGCGCGACGGCAGGATCGTCCGCGAGGTCGGCGTTCAGGTCTGGGACGCGGGGAACTGACCCGCGCCGTTCACCCGCCTGCGCCGCTCGGGCTCCCGGCGGGGAGCCCAGCGGTGCGGGCAGGCTAGGCCGGCGCGTTGTCCAGGGTGTGCCACAGCAGCCGGCACGCGACCGACCGATAGGGCCGCCACGGCTCGGCCAGCGCCGTCAGCTTGGCCGTCGTGGGCAGCGCATCCAGTCCATAGGCCCGCTCGACGGCGCGGCGGACGCCGAGGTCGCCGGCCGCCAGCACGTCGGGGCGATCGAGCTGGAACATCAGGAAGGTGTGCGCGCTCCACGGGCCGATGCCCTTGACGGCGACGAGCTCGGCCTCGATCTCGGCGTCGTCCAGCTCCGCGAGCCGGTCGA
>JAOPZW010000175.1 GCA_025963905.1 Solirubrobacterales bacterium
GAGCCGATCGCGCGGGCGACCCAGCCGTCGTTCGGCCCGGAGCGGCTGCGGATCGACGCCGTGACCATCCGCTACGCCGGCGCGCCGAAGCCGGCCGTCAACGCCGTCACGCTGCCCGTCCGCCAGGGCGAGGTGCTCGCGCTGATCGGCCCGTCGGGCTGCGGCAAGACGACGCTCCTGCGCTCGCTGAACCGCCTGGTCGAGCTGACGCCCGGGGCCCGTCGCGAGGGCCGGAACCTGCTGGACGGCGAGAGCGTCGACGACCTCGAGATCACCCGGCTGCGCCGGCGCGTCTCGATGATCTTCCAGCAGCCCAACCCGTTCCCGATGTCGATCTTCGACAACGTCGCCTACGCCCTGCGCGAGCAGGCGATGAAGCGCCCCGGGAGGGACGCCATCGAGCCGCAGGTCATCGACGCCCTGCGCCGCGCCGGCCTGTACGACGAGGTCAAGGACGACCTGAGCCGTCCCGCGCTGCGCCTGTCCGGTGGCCAGCAGCAGCGCCTGTGCATCGCTCGCGCGCTGGCCGTGCGCCCCGAGGTCCTGCTCATGGACGAGCCGTGCTCGGCCCTGGACCCGCGGTCGACGGCGGTCATCGAGGAGCTCATCCAGGACCTGCGGTCGGAGCTCGCGATCGTCATCGTCACCCACAACCTCCAGCAGGCCTACCGCGTCGGGGACCACGTCGCGTTCATGTACCTCGGCGACCTGGTCGAGTACGGGCGCACCGAGCAGGTCTTCGCCGCGCCGCGCGCCCAGCGCACCCGCGACTACGTCGGGGGCGCGTTCGGGTGATCCGCCGTGCCGTCGCCGCTGCCCTGGCGTGCGCCTGCGCGGCGACCGCCCTGTCGGCGTGCGAGAGCACCCAGGACACCAGCGCACGGCTCGCCAAGCGGGCCAAGGGCCTGGCCAATCAGCAGGGCCTGAAGATCGGGCGCGACAACCCCGGCGTGCGTGTGGGGACAACGGCCGTGGTCCACGACGCCAACGGGATCGCCGCCGTGGTCGAGCTGCAGAACACCGGGGCGGCCCAGGCCGCGCTGCCCGTGGCGATCGCCGTCGACGACGCCAAGGGCAAGCCGATCTTCCGCAACGACGCCGCCGGGCTGGACCCCTCGCTCGTCGAGATGCCGCTCCTGCGCAAGGGCGAGCATGCCTGGTGGGTCAACAACCAGGTGACCGCCGCGGGCGTGCCGGTGAAGGTCGCCGCGCGCGTCGGTCAGGCGCGTGCCGCGGCGCCCGCCAACACGCCCGTGATCGAGATCTCCAACGTGCACGTGGGGAGCGACGCCGACGGCATCTTCGCCGAGGGCATCGTCACCAACCGCTCCAAGATCGCCCAGAAGCGCCTGACGATCTTCTGCGTCGCCCGCCGCGGGACGACCGTCGTGGCCGCCGGCCGGGCGATCATCGACCGCCTGGCGCCCGCTCCCACCCCCAAGCCCACGAAGTTCACCGTCTTCTTCATCGGCAACCCGAAGGGCGCCCGCCTGGAGTTCGCGGCGCCGCCCACCGTCCTGAAGTGAGAGGAGCCGAGATGGCCACCCACGACGTCCACGCGCCGCCCACCACCGTCAGCCACGGCGAGCCGTGCGCGAACTGCGGCGCCCCACTCGCCGCCGACCAGCGCTACTGCCTGGCCTGCGGTGCCGCCCGCAGCCCGCGCGCGCGGCCTTTCGCCGCCCGATCTGCCACCGCGACCGGCGTCACCACCGCCACCGTGGCGAGCGCGGGCGAGACGCCCGAGGCCGCTCGGCTGCGCACGAACCTCTCGGTGCTCGGCGCGCTGGCCTGCCTGCTGCTGGCGCTGGGGATCGGCGTCCTGATCGGGCGTGGCGGGGCCGACCGCGGCACCGCGAAGCCCGCCCCGGCTCAGGTCATCACCGTCGTCGCCGCGGCCGCTCCCGCAGCGACGACGACCACACCCGACACGTCCGCCACCACCCCGGCCACGCCGGCCACCCCCAAGAGCGCGAAGCCCAAGGCGTCCGCCGCGAAGCACGCCAAGAGCTCCACGGCGTCCAGCAAGGCGACCCAGAGCCTCAACAAGCTGTCGGGGAAGGCCTACCAGAAGCAGGCGCAGAAGCTGCCCAAGGTCGTGGGCACCGGCGGCGCGCCGCCCCCCAAGGACAACAAGCCCGCCGCCGGCGGCGGGTCGTTCCAGACCATCGGATGACGAACATGATCGATCGCCTCCGCCGTCGCCCGGGCACGCTCGCGGCGGCCGCGCCCGAAACCGCCGGTGACCATCACGCCGAGCTGCGGGCCCGTCGCGATGCGCTCGCCGAGCGCGTCGCCGAGCTCACGTGGGATCTCGGCGGGCTGACCTACGAGATGGCCATTCGCGACCACTTCCGCGTCGACGTGCTCGTGCGCCGCGCGGCCACCCTGCAGGAGGCCGACGCGGAGCTGGGGGAGTGCGAGCGCCTGCTCGCCGCCGCCGCCGAGGGCGTCACCGGCTCGTGCCGGTCCTGCGGCGCCCCGCACAGCCGCGGGGCCGCCTACTGCTGGAAGTGCGGCCAGCCGATCCTGATGCAGGCCCGCCCGGTCGACGCCGCCGCCGTCAATGGCGCCGGCGCTTGAGCGTGATCCCCTCGAGCACGTGGGCGACCGTCTCGCACGCGTCGACGCTGGCCTCCAGGGACTCGAAGATGTCCTTCCAGCGGATGACGACCATCGGGTCGATGCCGTCGTGGAAGAGCGCCGCGACGGCGTTGCGGCTGATGCGGTCGCCCTCGTTCTCGAGACGGTGGATCTCCACCAGGTAGGGCGCCAGCTCGGCACCGGTGCGCAGCGAGCGCAGCGCTCGCGCGACCTGCTCGCCGGCGCCCACGAGCACGTCGCTGAGCTGCGCGGCCTGCTCCATGCTGGCCTCGACGCCGTAGATGCCGAGCGTGTCGGCGGTCTCCTCGGCGTGGTCGACGATGTCGTCGAGCGCGGTGGCCAGCGCGTACCCGTCGGCCGGGTCGAACGGCGGCCGGGTGCCCGTGCCGCCCCCGTTGAGGCGGTGGATGATGTCGTGCGTGATGCGGTCGCCCTCGTGCTCGCAGAGCACGAGGTCGCGGGCCAGCTCGGCACGCTCGGGATACTCGGTCAGCAGGTCGCGCAGCAGCAGAGCGGCGCGCTGCACGTTGCGCCCGGACTCTTCGAGCAACTCGAGCACGTGGACGTCGATCGGGCGGCGGAGCAGGGCCATCGCAAGGGCCACCGTAGCCTCGCCGCCGCGCGGTGTGGCCGAGGTTCACAGGTCTTTCACGACCTGTTCACGGCCGAGTAACCGTGCCCGTGCGGGACGCGGGTGATCCTTTCAAGGGATGGATGCGGCCCAGCGACACGACGACGTCATCCGCATCGGCGCGCTGGAGATCCGGGCCGCTGACGGTCTGGTCCTCGCCGGTGGCCGGGCGCTGACCCTCTCGGTCCGCGAGTTCGGCCTCTTGGTCGCCCTGGCCCGCTCCGGTGGTGGCATCGTGCGCCGCGAGGACCTCTACGAGCGCGTGTGGGGCGGCGAGCTGCGCAGCGGCGATCGCTCGATCGACGTCTATATCCACAAGCTTCGCGTGAAGCTCGAGGAGGCGCTGACCGACTGGCGCTTCATCCACACGCACGTCGGCTTCGGGTATCGGTTCGCCCCAGAGTCTTCACACCCTTTTCACAACGCAGCCACGAATCGATAACAGCCTGTCGACTGCTCGTTGTCAGCCTGCCCGCAGACAGGCACTGACACACATAGAGGAGTCCTTGTGAAGTCCCAAAAGCTCATCGCCCTCGGCCTGACGGGCGCGCTCGCGCTCGGCGCGGCCGCCTGTGGCAGTAGCAACAACAGCACCAACCCGAGCGCCTCCAGCTCCAGCAGCAGCTCGAGCTCCGGCTCGAAGAAGGGCGGCACCATCAACGGGGCCGGCGCGACCTTCCCCGCACCCGTCTACAGCGAGTGGGCGGCCCGCTTCAAGGACAAGCAGGGCACGACCGTCAACTACCAGGCCATCGGGTCCGGCGGCGGCATCGCCCAGTTCACCGCGGGCACCGTCGACTTCGGCGCCTCCGACGCGGCCATGAAGGACACGGAGATCGCCGCCGCCAAGAAGAAGGGCGATCCTGTCCACGTCCCGACCGTCCTCGGGGCCGTCACCGTCGCCTACAAGGTCGGCGGCGTCCCCAAGGGCCTCAAGCTCGACGGCGCCACGATCGCCGACATCTTCCTCGGGAAGATCACGAAGTGGAACGACCCGAAGATCGCCGCGAACAACTCGGGCGTCAAGCTTCCCTCCACCGCCATCGCGGTCTGCCACCGCTCCGACGCCTCCGGCACGACGAAGAACTTCACCCAGTTCCTCGCCGCCTACTCGAAGGCGTGGGCCAGCGGCCCCGGCAGCGACAAGACGGTGAAGTGGCCCACGGGCACCGGCGCCAAGGGCAACGACGGCGTCGCGGGCTGCGTGAAGCAGACCGAGGGCGCGGTCGGGTACGTCGAGCAGGCCTACGCGCTGCAGAACAACTTCACCACGGCCGCGGTGAAGAACAAGGCGGGCAACTTCGTCGAGCCGTCGCTGGCGGCCACGTCGGCCGCCGGTGCGGCCGCCAAGCCGCCCGCGGACCTGCGGTTCTCGACGATCGACGGCCCCGGCGCCCAGACCTACCCGATCAGCGCCGTGACCTTCCTGCTCGTCTACCAGGACATGTGCAAGGCGGGTGTGGCGCAGAACACGGCCGGGCTCACGAAGGCCTGGCTGAACTACGCTCTCGGCGCCGGTCAGACGATCGCTCCCGAGCTGCAGTACGCCCCGCTGCCCGCGGCCATCAAGCAGCAGGCGCAGGCCAAGGTCGACGCCCTGGTCTGCAACGGCCAGCCCCTGAAGGGCTAGCCAAGGGCGATCCATGGCAGCAGGGAGCATCTCAGCCACCGGCGACCGCCCCAACCTGGGGCGGTCGCCGGGCTCCCGCCTGGACCCGTGGATGCAGTACGTCCTCACCGGTCTGGCCGCGCTGATCCTCGCGCTGATCGGCTTCTTCTTCGTCCGGCTGTTCGTCGAGGCCCGCCCGGCGTTCGACCGGTTCGGCTACTTCGGCTTCGTCTTCGACAACAACTGGGACGTCTCGAGGAGCCAGTACGGCGCCTGGCCGCTCCTGGTGGGGACGCTCATCACGTCGGGCATCGCGCTCGTCATCGGCGTCCCGATCGCGATCGCCGCGGCGCTGTACGTCACGGAGCTGTGCCCGGTGCGCCTGCGCCAGCCGCTGACCATCCTGCTCGAGCTGCTGGCCGCGGTGCCGTCGGTCGTGTACGGCCTGTGGGGCATCTTCGTGCTCGCGCCGAAGCTCCTGCCCGCCGAGAAGTGGTTCAGCGACACCGTCTCCTTCCTGCCCTTCGTGGGCGGGACCGTCTCGATCCCGAACTACTTCGTCGCCGGGCTCATCCTGGCGATCATGATCCTGCCGATCGTCAGCGCGATCGCGCGCGAGGTCATGGCGACGGTCCCGGTGGAGAACAAGGAGGCCGCCCTCGCGCTGGGCGCCACCCGCTGGGAGATGATCCGCCTGGCGGTGCTGCCCTACTCGCGCGCCGGCATCTCCGGGGCCGCGATGCTCGGCCTCGGCCGCGCGATCGGCGAGACGATCGCGGTGACCATCGTGATCGGCAATGCCCCCAACGTCGGCAAGTCGGTCTTCTCGCAGGGCTATACGCTTGCGGCCGTGATCGCCAACGAGTTCGGCGAGGCGGCCTCGGACCCGATCCACCGCGCGGCGCTCATCGCCGCGGGCCTCGTGCTCTTCGTCCTCACGCTGTTCGTGAACGCCATCGCACGCGCCTTCGTCAACCGCGGCGTGCGCCGCGAGCGGATCGTGCCGCAGGGGATGGCCGGATGAGCGCCGGCCTCCCCGCCGTCGCCGGCCGCCGCCGCAACGCCGACCGCGCCGCGCGCGCGGGGCTGCTCGTGCTCACCCTCGTGGCGCTCGTGCCGCTCGTCCTCATCGTGTTCGAGCTGCTGAGCAAGGGCTTGGGCGCCTGGAGCTGGACGTTCTTCACGACCGACCCGACCGGGCGCTTCCTCGGCGATCCCGGCGGCATCCGCAGCGCCATCATCGGATCGATCGTGATGGTCGCGATCGCGACCGCCATCGCGGTGCCGATCGGCATCGGCGTCGCGCTCTACCTCGTCGAGTACGGCAAGAGCAGCCGCTTCGCCGACGTCGTGCGCTACTTCGTCGACGTCATGACGGGCGTGCCGTCGGTCGTCTTCGGCCTGTTCGTGTACATCGTGCTGGTGGTCAGCCAGATCGGCGGGACGTTCGCGGGGTGGAAGGGCTCGGTGGCGCTGGCGCTGCTGATGCTCCCGGTCGTGACCCGCTCGGGCGAGGTCGTGCTGAACCTCGTGCCCGACGGGCTGCGCGAGGCCGCCCTCGCGCTCGGCGCGCCGCGCTGGCGCGTCGTCGCGCGCATCGTGCTGCCGACGGCGCTCCCCGGCCTCACCACGGGCTCGCTGCTCGCCGTGGCCCGCGCGGCGGGGGAGACGGCGCCGCTGCTGTTCACGGTCGCGTTCGTCAACGGGCTGTCGCTCGACCCCAGCGCCCGGATGAACTCGCTGCCGCTGCAGATCTTCAACGACGTCGGGCAGGCGCAGGACCGCCTCGTCCAGCGTGCCTGGGGCGCCGCGCTCACGCTCGTGGTCCTCATCCTCCTCGTGACCCTGCTCGCGCGCTTCATCCAGAAAAGGAGCCGACTCGCATGACCCCGCCGTACACTCGTCCCACGACCTCGCCCAAGGACATGACCGAACTCGAGACCGGCGGCCGCGACCCTGAGCGTGCGAGTGTCGCCGAGCGCACGGACGGGGCGCAGGCCCGCGTCATCGCGCCCGCGAAGGGCCGCACCATCGCCTTGCGCGACCTCAACGCCTACTACGGCGACACGCACGCCGTGCGAGGCGTCAGCCTCGACTACGCCGCCAATCAGGTCACCGCGATGATCGGCCCGTCGGGCTGCGGCAAGTCGACGCTCGTGCGCTGCATCAACCGCATGCACGAGGAGGTCCCCGGCGCCCGCGCCGAGGGCCAGGTCACGCTCGACGACATCGACATCTACGGTGACGGCGTCGATCCCACGAGCGTGCGCCGGGTCGTCGGCATGGTCTTCCAGAAGCCCAACCCGTTCCCGACGATGTCGATCTTCGACAACGTCGCGGCCGGGATCCGACTCAGCGGCACGCGCGGCGTCGACCTCAGGGAGCGCGTCGAGTGGGCGCTGGCCTGCGCGGGCCTGTGGGATGAGGTCAGGGACCGCCTGGGCGCCCCCGGCGTCGGCCTTTCCGGCGGCCAGCAGCAGCGCCTGTGCATCGCGCGGACGATCGCCGTCGAGCCCGAGGTCATCCTCATGGACGAGCCGTGCTCGGCCCTGGACCCGATCGCGACGCTGCGCATCGAGGACCTGATCCAGGACCTCAAGGAGCGCTACACGATCGTCATCGTCACCCACAACATGCAGCAGGCAGCCCGCGTGGCGGACACCACGGCGTTCATGCTGAACGGCGAGCTCATCGAGCACGCGCCGACCGAGAAGATCTTCAGCCAGCCGGCCGACACGCGGACCGAGGAGTACGTCACCGGGAAGTTCGGCTGAGAATCCGATGGGCGACCGCACGCGACTGCACTTCCAGGAAGAGCTCGCTCGCCTCGAGGAGGCCGCCCTGGGCGGCGTCGACATCGTCCGCGGGCAGCTCGAGCGGGTGATGGAGGCGCTCGAGCACCAGGACATCGAGCTCGCCCAGATCGTCATCCACGACGACGACCGCGTCGACGGGCGCTATCTGGAGGTCCACCAGGGGATCCTCTCGCTGCTGGCCCTGCAGGCCCCGGTGGCCGGCGATCTGCGCGTGGTGGCCGCGCTGCTGCACGTGATCAAGCACGTCGAGCGCATGGGCGACCAGTGCGTGAACATCGCCAAGCTCATCCCGCTGAGCGGCCACGAGCCGCCCGTCCGCGAGGAGATCCTGGAGATGCTCCTGCGCATGGGCCGCGCGGCGCGCTCGGAGATGATGCAGTCGCGCTCGGCGTTCGTCGCGCGCGATGTCGCGCTGGCCGCCGATCTGGTCCGTCAGGATCGCGAGATCAACCGCCTCAACCGCGAGATCTTCCGGCTCGCCATCCACGTCGGCGACGACCCCGACACGCGCGAGTGGGCCATGCACATGACGATGGTGGCCCGCGCCCTGGAGCGCATCGGCGACAACGCCGTCGACATCGGCGAGCAGTGCGCGTTCGTGGTGACCGGCCTGTTCCGCGAGTTCGACCACCCGTCGACCGCCCCTTCGCGCTAGACGGAGCCCTACCCTCATGGCGTGGCCTTCGCCCTGACCGCGCTCGGCGCCGCGCTCGCCGTCGCCCTCGAGCTCTTCGAGGCGCTGGCGATCGTCCTGGCCGTCGCGCTCTCCCGCCGCCCGCGCGAGGCGATCCTCGGCGCCGTCGCGGCAACCGCCGCATGCGTCGCGCTGGGCGTCGTGCTGGGGCCGGTCCTCATCGCCCAGGTCGCGGGCACCCCGCTGAAGCTCGTCGTAGGCGTCGCGCTGCTGGCGTTCGGCCTCGAGTGGCTCCGCAAGGGCGTGCTGCGCCTGGCCGGCCGGCGGTCGCGGTCGGACTCCTTCGCGGAGTTCGTCGAGGAGCGCGAGGCGCTGGAGGCCGTCGAAGCGCCCGTGCCTGGGCGCTTCGACGGCGCGGGCTTCGTCATCGCCTTCAAGGGCGTCCTGCTCGAGGGCGTCGAGGTGATCCTCATCGTCACCGCCCTCGCCGCGCGGCCGGCGGGCGCGGCCCCGGCGTTCGTGGGCGCGGGCGTGGCCGTCGTGCTGACGATCGGCCTCGGAACGGTCCTGCATCGCCCGCTGCGCCGGGTCCCCGAGACCGAGCTCAAGTACCTCGTGGGCCTCGTCCTGAGCACGTTCGGGACGTTCTTCACGGCCGAGGGGCTCCATGTGAATTGGCCCCTGGGCGATGCTGCGCTGCTGCTCGTCCTGGCCGGCTGGCTGCTCGTCTCCCAGGCGCTCGCGCGGGCGCTTGCCCGCGGCGGCGTCGCCCGAGCGGAGGTCCCGGCGTGAGGACGTTCCTGCACACCCTGCGCAAGCTCGTGCTGGGGGAGACGTGGGCGCTGCCCCTCGGCATCGCCCTCGCCGTCGCGACCGCCGCGGTCGTGCGCGAGATCGCCGGGCCGGGCGGGTGGTGGAGCCACGGCGGCGGCTGGCTCCTGTTCGTGCTGCTGGTGGCGGCGTTCGCCGTCTCGCTGGCCCGCACCGGGCGCTGATTTCCCGCTCTCAGCGCAAAACCGGGTGTGAAGATCCTGTGACCGGCTAGGGGATCGCGTGCGTGATCGTCGGTGGGACCCTTTAGAGTGCGTTCACGATGACGGACGGAACCGCCCCGGGGAACGCGCCGCTGCGCATTGCCGTGATCGATACCGACTCGGGCTTCCTCCAGGTCCTCACCAAGCGCGTGGAGCGCCTGGGGTGGGAGCACCGGATCATGGCGAGCGCCGTGCCGCTGGACACCATCGTCGCGATGCGCCTCGGCGCGATCGTCGTCGATCTCACCGTGCTGGGCCCGCAGGCTTGGGACTACCTCGAGAAGCTGTGCACCACCCTCCCGGGCCTGGGCGTGGTCGTGTGCACGGGCCAGTCGACCGTCGCCCAGCGGGTTCGCGGGCTGCGGCTGGGCGCCGACGACTGGCTGACGAAGCCCTGTCACCCCGAGGAGCTCATCGCCCGCGTCGAGGCCGTCGTGCGCCGCCGCCGGCGCGCCGAGGCCAGCACCGTCACCGGCCCGATCCTCGCCGGCGAGATCGAGATCCGCGCCGACCGCTTCCAGGCGTTCGTCGCGGAGGCCTCGATCGACCTCACCCGTCGCGAGTTCGAGCTCATCGAGCTGCTGGCGGGCGCCGAGGGCCGGGTGCTCGAGCGTGAGGAGATCTACCAGCGCGTGTGGGGCTACGCGATGGCCCGCGGCGACCGCTCGGTTGACGTCTTCGTCCGCAAGCTGCGCCAGAAGCTCGAGAAGGCATCGCCGGAGTGGCGCTACATCCACACCCACTTCGGCGTCGGCTACCGCTTCGCGCCCCAGCCGGCCGACGGCAGCCTTGCCGTCGAGCCCGCCGAGCCGGCGCCGCTGCCCGCGCAGGCACGGGAGCCGGCGCGCGAGCGCGCGGCGCCCACGTTCGCCTGACTACCCTGTCCGGCATGGTTGCTGCACGCAACGCCGGCATCATCCTCGCCATCGCCGCGGCCGTGTACTTCGTGCCCGGGGGCGGCAACGCGGCCGCGCTGGTCTACGCGGTCCTCGGGACCCTCATCCTCGTCTCGCTGGTCCTGCTGGCCATGCGCTTCTATCGCGAGCACCTGACCGACGTGTACGGCCTGGGCGACACGTGGCGCGCAGTCCTGTACGGCGCGCTCGCGGCGGTGGTGCTGGCGATGGCGGCGCGCGCGCGCCTGGTCCACACCGGCGTCGGCACGCTCGTGTGGATCGCGGTCATCGGCACCGCCTCGTACGCCGTGTACCTGTGCTGGCGCAGGTACCGCGAGTATGGGTAGATGGGTAGGCCCGTCGCGTCCGCGGGACTGATTCGTCACAGGCGCCGCCTGGTCCCGTAACCGCCCAGCCGCGAGCCTCGTCCCATGCGCGAGGCGGCTGGCGAACGGGGACAGGCGAGCGTCGAGCTCGTCGCGCTGCTGCCCCTGCTCGCGGTGCTCGGCCTGGTCCTCTGGCAGGCGGTCGTCGCTGGCCAGGCGGTCTGGCTGGCCGGTAGCGCGGCGCGCGTCGCCGCACGGGCCGAGGCCGTCGGCGGCGATGGGACCGAGGCGGCCCGGGTCGTGCTGCCGGGCGCGCTGCGCCACGGCCTGCGCGTGCGTCCCGACGCGCAGGGCGGGGTCGCCGTGGCGATCCGCATCCCGGCGGTGCTCGTGCCCGGGAGCGTCGCGACGGTGCGGGCCTTTGCCCACTTCGAGCCGCAGGCGCCGTGAGCGCGCGGCGGCCACCGTGCGGGCAGGCGAGCGTCGAAGTCGTCGCGCTGCTGCCGCTGGCACTGCTGATCGCGCTCGCGATCGGGCAGGCACTCGCGTTCGGCGCGGCTCGGGAGCTGGCCGGGGCCGGGGCGGAGGCAGGTGCGATCGCCCTGGTGCAGGGCGCCGACGCGGCCGCCGCTGCCCGCAAAGCCGTTCCAGGCTGGGCCGCGAAGCGCGTGGAGGTGTCCGTGGACGGGCGCCGGGTCCGCGTGCGGCTGCGCCCGCGGGCGCTGTTCCCGGGGCTGTCCGGCGCACTGGTTGCCGATGCGAGCGCCGACGCGGGGCCGGAGCGGTGAGCGCGCTGCGCGACTTCCTGCTGCATCCCGCCGACGCCACCCGGCCGCAGCGCGCGCCGGTGTGGCCGGCGGCGACCGTCGCGCTCGGCCGGCTGCTGGTCGCCTCGCTGCACCGGCCGGCGTCGCGGGCGGCGGCGACCGCCAGGGTGGCTCCGGCGATCACGTTGCTGGCGCCGGCCCAGACCGCGGCGCTCGCTGCGGCCCTGGGGCTGCTGCTGGCCGGCCGCGAGCGCTCGGGTTGTGCGCTGATCTGCGTCTGGACCGGGCGCGAGCCCGGTCCCGCGATGGGCGTCCGGCTGCCGGCGGTCCCCCGCGCGGCCCGCCTGGCGGGCGCGGCGCGGGCGCGAGGGCTCGCGGCGAGCGCCTCGGGCCGACTGGTCACGGTCGCGCTCCCGCCGGC
>JAOPZW010000177.1 GCA_025963905.1 Solirubrobacterales bacterium
CGGGGGCGTCGTGGCCTTCTACGTGCTCTGCGCGGTGGCGGCGGAGGTCTTCGCGGGATGGACCGCCGCGCTCGCCACCCTCCTGGCGGGAGTGATCCCCCTCACGGCGGTGGCGATCTGGATCGCCCTGGCGCGGTCGAAGACCATCGCAGACGGTGGCGTCCGGCGCGACCGATCGGCCGGCGACAACGAAGATCCCTATCCGGCGATCGGCATCGACGACGCGGGGCCGCTGGGTGACACGCCGGAGGCTCATGACGATCTCAGCCCGCATGACCTCCCGCGCGACAACCCCGCGCGACGGGCCGCCCGGCTGCGCCGCTGAGCGGCGGCGCGGCCGTCGTCAGGCGATGTCGGCGGCCAGCAGGTCCACCTGACCGGGATCGGGGTCGCACGGGAACAGGATCAGCTCGTCGCACCCGGCGTCGGAGAACGCCTGGACGTAGCCCTTCACGGTCTCCGCGTCGATCGCGGCGCTCTGGACGATCATGTCCGCGATGTCGCCGAGCCAGCCGTAGTAGTGACGCAGATACCGGTCTGCTGCCTCCCGCGCGCCGTCGCCGAGCGAGAAGTAGGTCAGTGCGATCTTGCGCGGGGATCCCTCGCGCCCGGCCGCCTGCCAGGCCGCGTCCAATTGGGCCGAGGCGCCCGTGAACTGCTCCGGGCTCCCGCCGCCCATGATCCAGCCATCGCCGTACTTCGCGGCGCGCTCGAACGCCACATCGGCCGAGCCGCCGATGATCAGCGTCGGGCGGCCCTTCGGAGGCGGCGGTCCGATCGGCCCGGCGGTACCGAACTTCTCGCCGGCCCAGACCCGCCGCCACTGCTCGAGCATCTCGTCGAAGATCTTGCCGCGCCGGTGGAAGTCGACACCGGACGCCTCGAAGTCGTCCTCGCGGCCACCCGGGGCGACGCCGAGCACCAGGCGGCCATTCGACAGGTGATCGAGCGTGGCGGCCTGCTTGGCCACGAGCGCGCCGTTGGCGCGGTAGGGGGCGATGAGGATCGCCGTGGTCAGCCGGATCCGCTCGGTCACCGCGGCGACCGCCGCCAGCGCGATGAGCGGCTCGTAATTGGGATAGACGAGCCGGTCGAGCGTCCCGAGACTGGAGAAGTCCTGCGCCTCGGCCCGCCGCGCCCACTCGAGCAGCTGCTCGCGGGTGACGCCGGGAATCGTCGCGGGCAGGCCGATGCCGACTTCCATGGCTTCTCCTTCGCTGTCGCTCTATGGATGCTCGACGGCGGCCAACCATACGGGAGCGGTGCCACGTCCCCGGTCACATCACGGCGCCGGCGGTCGTCAAGGGGGTGACGACTCGGCAACGACCGAGGTGACAACCCGGAGGCATCACCCATGGCAACCGTCTCGAACATGACATCCCGGCCGTCGGCGCTCGCCACGCCCCGCGGCAAGCTGACCCTGGCCCTGCTCTGCACGATCGCGTTCCTGGACTTCGTCGACGCGTCCATCGTGAACGTCGCCCTCCCGTCGATCCGCAAGGACCTCGGCTTCTCGGTGCAGAACCTGCAGTGGGTCCTGAGCGGCTACCTGCTGACCTACGGCGGCTTCATGCTGCTGGGCGGCCGCGCGGCCGACCTCTTCGGACGCCGGCGGATCCTCGTCGCCGGCACGACCCTGTTCGCGCTGTCGTCGCTCACCGGCGGCGTGGCGCCGAGCTCGGGGATGCTCGTGGGCGCCCGTCTGGCTCAGGGCATCGGAGCCGCGATGATGCTGCCCTCGGCGCTGTCGCTGCTGACCACGACCTTCACCGGCCCGGATCGGGTCAAGGCGCTGGGCGTCTGGGGCGGGGTCGCCGGCCTCGCCTCCGCCGTGGGCGTGCTGCTGGGCGGCGTGCTGTCGGAGGGGCCGGGCTGGCGCTGGGTCCTGCTGGTCAACGAGCCCGTGTGCGTGCTCGCCCTGGTCTCCGTCTTCCTCCTGTTCGCCGAGGATCGCCGCCGCCCGGACCTCCGCAAGCTCGACCTCCGCGGGGCCGTCCTGAGCACCTGCGGGATGCTGGTGCTCGTCTACACGCTGGTCAAGGCGCCCGACGTGGGGTGGGGCGGGGCCCGCACGATCGGCGGTCTTGCCGGCGCGGCGGCGCTGTTGGCGCTGTTCGTGGTCAACGAGGCGCGCAGCGCCAACCCGCTGCTGCCGCTGTCGATCTTCCGCATCAAGGGTCTCGCCGCGGCCGACGTGACCCAGCTGATCGGCATCGCCGGGATCATCTCGATGTTCTTCTTCCTGACGCTGTACATGCAGAACGTGCTCGGCTACTCGCAGATCAAGACCGGGCTGTCGTACCTCCCGCTGTGCTTCGGGGTCGGCATCGCCGCCGGCGTCGCCTCGCAGCTGCTGGGCAGGGTGGGGACGCGCCCGGTGATGGTCGCCGGGGCGCTGCTGGCCTCCGCCGGCGTCTTCTGGCTCTCCAAGGTGCCGGTCGGCGGGTCCTACGTGGCGGACATGCTGCCCGGCCTGATGATCGCCTCGTTCGGCCTGGGCTCCGTGTTCGTCGCGGTGACGACCGCCGCCAACGAGGGCGTGCCGGCGGAGCAGGCCGGTCTCGCCGCAGCGCTCCTCAATGCCTCGCAGCAGGTCGGGGGAGCGCTCGGCCTCGCCGTGTTCTCCGCCGTCGCCACGTCGAGGACGAACCACCTGCTCGCCGTCCACACGGCGCCGCCCCAGGCGCTGACGTCGGGCTTCCAGCACGCGTTGCTCGCGTGCAGCATCTGCCTCGCCGCCGCCGCGCTCTTCGCGCTGCGGACCACGAACACCCGTGGCGAGGCGACGCACGACGCAGAGGCGCCGCCGCAGCCCGTGAGCATTCCCGAAGCGGCCTGACGGCCGGAGGCCGAGCAGGCCGGCAGCGGGGCCCGCGTTCCCCCGGCGCGGGCCCCGCCGCGTGTGGGATGCTCGGCGCGTGTCGGTGGACCTCCGTCATTTCCGGTCGTTCGTGGTGGTCGCACAGGAGGGGCACATCGGCCGGGCGGCGCAGCGCTTGTTCATCACCCAGCCGGCGCTGTCGCGTCAGATGCAGCAACTGGAGCGCGAGATCGACGCGCCGATCCTCGTGCGTACGGCCCGGGGCGTGGACCTCACGGAGGCCGGCAGGGCGCTGCTGGTGAAGGCACGCGTGGCCCTCGAGGCGGCGGACGACGCGCTTGCCGTCGGGCGCCTCGAGGAGCCCCGCGGCATGCTGGCGCTGGGGCTGCCGCTCGCGGGCGGCCGCGAGCGCTGGTTCGGTCTGGTCCAGGCCTACATGCAGCGTTACCCGGCAGTCGAGGTCCAGGCGCGCGAGGCGATGAGCGAGCAGCTCCTGGACCAGCTGGTCGCGGGCGAGCTCGACGGCGCGCTCGCCTTCGCGCCCAGCCGCATCCCGTCGCTGACGTACACCCACGTGCACGACGAGCAGCTGTCGGTGTGGCTGCACGGCGATCACACCCTCGCCCGCCGGTCACAGCTGGAGCTCGCGGATCTCGGCGGCGTGCGGGTGACGCTCGTCGGCGGCCACGGTGCCGAGCGCTCGGGCTACAACACCGCGGTGCGGGCGCTGTTCGCCGACGCGGGCGTCGAGCCCGAGTTCGTCGCGACCGACGAGCTGTTCCCGGTGCGCGCGGGGCATGAGCGCGACTACCTCGGCATCAGCGGCCGGCACGACTTCCCGCCCGAGGTGATTCGCGTCCCGCTGGTTCCACCGCGCACGCTCCCGTTCGAGTTCATCCAGCGCGCCGGCGTCAATCGAGCCGCGGTGCGGGCGTTCGCGCCCTTCGCCGCCGCGCACCTCGCCGGCTCATGCGCGGAGCGCATCGCGGCGCGCTGATCGGCATTGGATCGGCGGCCCGGGGCGCCTGTACGGTGACGCCATGTCCGACACCATCGTCTTCATCCACGGCGCTTGGCTGGCGTCGAACAGCTGGGAGCGCTTCGCCGCCTTCTTCAGCGACCGCGGGTACGCCGCGCTCGCCCCCGAGTGGCCCCGGAAGTCCGGCGACGTGGCCGCGCTGCGCGCGGGCGCCGCGGACGTGGCCGGCCTAGGCGTTGCCGAGATCGTCGACCACTACGCCGGGATCATCGACGAGCTCGACGATCCGCCGATCGTCATCGGCCATTCCTTCGGCGGCCTGATCACCCAGATCCTGCTGGGCCGCGGCAGGGGACGGGCGGCGGTCGCGATGGACCCGGCGGCGCCGAAGGGCGTCACGCGCGTGCCGCTCTCCAGCCTCCGCGCTGCCGCCCCGGCGATCGCGCACCCCTCGAAGCGCCACGGCGTCGTCGACCTGGACTTCGAGCAGTTCAACTACGCCTTCACCAACACCTGGGACCCCGCTGACGCACGCCAGGCGTTCGAGCGCTACGCCGTCCCCGAGACGGGTCGCATCTTCTTCGAGGACGGGCTGGCGAACTTCACGCTGCACGGCCCGACCGAGGTCGACTTCGACCGCGAGGACCGCGGGCCGCTCCTGATCACCGTGGCAGAGCACGACCACACCGTCCCGCCCGCGGTGGCCAAGGCGAACTTCCACAAGTACCACCGCTCAGAGGCGGTCACGGAGTTCGTGGAGTTCCCCGGGAGGTCGCACCTGCTCATGGCCGGCGAGGGCTGGGAGGCGGTCGCGCAGTACATCGCCGACTGGCTGGACCGCGTGCTCCGGCCGGCCCCCGTCGCCATCGACGAGCGGGGGGATTGACGATGGACCTCGGGCTCGCCGGCAAGGTCGCGGTGGTCACCGGAGCGAGCAAGGGCATCGGCTTCGCGGTGACCGAGGCACTCGCCGATGAGGGTGCGCACGTCGTGGCGGGCGCGCTGACGACGGGCACCCTCGAGCACCACGAGCGCGTCACCGCGGTGCCCGTCGACCTGGCCGCGGTGGACGGCCCCGGCCTGCTGGTCCAACGGGCGATGGACGAGCACGGGCGCGTCGACGTGCTGGTCAACAACGTCGGGGCCGTGCGCCTGCGCCTCGACGGGTTCCTGGGGACCAGCGACGAGGAGTTCGAGTGGGCGATGCAGATGAACTTCTTCATCGCCCTGCGCGCCACGCGAGCCGCGCTGCCGGCGATGGTCGCGCAGGGCGGCGGCGCGATCGTCAACGTCGCCTCCGTCAACGCGTTCTTCCAGCCCGACGCCGGGACCATCGACTACGGCGCCGCGAAGGCCGCGCTGGTGAACCTCAGCAAGTCACTGGCACAGGAGTTCGGGCCCAAGGGCGTCCACGTCAACTGCGTCTCGCCCGGACCCGTCGGAACCGACCTGTGGCTAGGCGAGCACGGCGTCGCCGCGACCGTCGCCGCGGCCACCGGCGTCGACGCCGACGCCGCGCGCGAGACGGTCATCGCCGGCATCGGCGGCTTCGCGACCGGCCGGTTCACCACGCCCGAGGAGGTCGCCACGCTCGTGACGCTGCTGGCCTCGAGCCGCACAGCCAACGTGACCGGCGCCAACTACGTGATCGACGGCGGCCTCATCAAGACGACCTGAGCCCGAGCGGGCGGTCAGAGCACTTCCCGGAGCCTGCCGTCCTCCACCTGATAGACGAATCCGCGGACGCTGCTCTTGTTCGGGATGAACGGGCTCGCGTTGATGCGCCCGAGCGACTGGCGGACGTCTTCGTCGACGTCGCTGAAGCTCTCGGCGGCCCATTCGGGCTTGATGCCCACGTCGTCCTGGATGCTGCGGCGGAACTCGTCGTCTCCGAACGTGA
>JAOPZW010000181.1 GCA_025963905.1 Solirubrobacterales bacterium
GGGTGCTCGCCGGCCTCGGCGACGAGCGCGGCGATCTCCTCGAGGTGCGCGCGCACGCGGTCGCTCATCGTGCCGACGATCTCCGAGGCCTTGTCGATCTGCGTCTTGGCCCCGGTGAGCTGCTGGCGGATGCGGCGGACCTCCTCCAGCGCGCCGACGGCGCGCTCGACGGTGTCGGTGACGGCCGCGCCGTCGATCCCCTCGCCGCCGCCGCGCGCCATCAGGACGCGCGCCCGCGCCAGCGAGTAGGCGACCTGCAGCGCCAGCGGCCCGTCCTCGGGGTCGTAGGTGACGATGAGCTTGTCGCCGTTGTACTCGCGCAGCGCCTGCATCTTCGCCGGGACCTTGTCGTCCGACGGCACGACGAGCACAGCGTAGTCGGCGTTGCGCTCGGCCTTGGCCCGGTCGAGCTCCTCGAAGGCCTTCGGTCGCGTGAGCTTGGAGTTCTTGGCCTCGAACACGATCCGGCCCTGGACCGGGCCGTGGCAGGCGCCGATCCCGACCACCACGTCGCCCGTCTTGCCCGTGGACTCCTTGTGGTCGCCGACGGCGGTCGCGTCGTCGCCCAGTGGCAGCGCGAGGACGTCGACGGCCTCGGCCACCGCCTCCTCGTACGTGCGCCCCTTCGCGGTGCCGCGCGCGGCCTCGGCGGCGACGTCCTCGAGCTTCTCCTTCTCGGCCTTGAGCTCGAGCACCTGGCGGTTCAGCGCCTCGAGCTGCTCGGCCATGACCTTGAGGCCCTTCTCCTGACGCTCGGCGGCATCGCGCATCGAGTGGCGGGCCATCGCCTTGAAGTCGGCCAGCGGGTTGGCGTCGTCGGCCGAGGAGAACAGCCGCAGGAGATCCTGGCGCGACGCGGTCATGACCTCGCCCACGAGCGCCTTGACGCGGTGCTGCACGGCGGTCGAGGACTCGTCGCCGAAGTGGCGCGCCAGCGCCTTCGTCACGTGGCCGTTGTCGGCCCCGAAGACCTCGTCGACCTTGGCATCCAGCCGGTCGGCCACGGCCTTGGCGCGGTCGACGAACGCGGCGTCCAGCTCGCGCGCGGCCTTCTCGAACTCGTGCTTGACGAACTCGGCGTTGGCCCCGGTCTGCTCGCGGTCGAGGACACGAGCGCCGATCTCGACGGAGTCGCGGACGAGCCTGGCGGCGTCCTCGCCGGCTTCCTCGCGGTCGCGGGCGAGGCGCACGACGCACTCGTCGTCGACCACGAGGCCGTCGATGCGCAGGCGGTCGCCGACGACGCGGACCTGTGGGGCGAAGGGGAGAGGAGTGGCAGCTTCCATGGCGATGGGGTCGCACGGTAGACCGGCGACCTGACGGAACCGGCCCCGATCACCCCCGTGAGCGCAGCTTCCACCAGTGCTCGAGGTCCTGGCGCTGATGGGCCAGCGGCTCGGCCGACGGCTTGCGCGCGCGGATCGACTCGAGCGCCGCGTCGAGCCCCACGCCGTCGCGCAGCGCCACCACGCCCGCCGCCACGGCGGCCGAGCGCTGCCAGCCGGCGCGGCAGTGCAGGTAGACGCGCTCGCCGGCCGCGAGCCACTCGAGCACGGCGGCGGTCGCGCGCTCGAGCTGGCCGGGCAGCAGGCCGCCGTAGTCGACGACGGACAACCGGCGCTCGGCGACCCCGGCCGCCGCGAGTGCCGCCTCGGCGGCCGCCCGGGCGCCGTCGCCGTACTCGTCGTCCTCGACGAGGTTGAACACGCACGTCACTCCGGCGTCCGTCAGCGCGCGCACGTCCTCGGCGTCCAGGGGGTAGGCGCCGACGAGCAGGCCGTCGGCCACCTCCGCGAACCCGAAGCGCTCGAACCAGGCCGACACGCCCCGGAAGATACGCTCGCGCTCCATGGACGAGCTCGCCACCGCGCTCGACGAGGCCGGAGGCGTCCGAGCCGCCCGCGAGAGCGGCGCACGCCTGCGGGCCCTGCTCGAGCCCGAGCTTTCGCGCAGCGCCGCCGAGCTGACCAAGCCGCGCTCGGGCTACGGCGGCGCGCCGGTGACCGTCGCCATGGCGCCGGGCGACGCCGTACTGCGTGCGCTCGTCCCGGTCGACGCGGGCCTGCGCGCCGATCCGCACGTCGTCGGCGAGCGCGCCTGGCTGCTGGTCGCGGCCGTGGTCGGCGCGCTCGTAGAGGTCTCGGGCTCGGCGGATGTGCGCGCCGGCGCGCGCGGCAGGGCACTGGCGCTCGAGGTGCCCGGTGACCCCGCCGACGCCGAGCTGCTGGCGCTCGCGTTCGAGGGCCACGCCGCTGGCATCGACCGCCTCCGCGCCCAGGCGCTCGTCTTCCCGGCCCACGTGCTCGCCGACGCCGCGGGCTTCCGGCCGCCGATCGGCGCTGCGCACCCGCTGGCGGTCGCCGCGCGCGTCGCCGCGCTCGGCGGACGGCCGGCGGATCAGGCGTCGCTGGCGGAGTACGAGGAGGCGGCGCTGGCGGTGCTCGAGGCCGACGACCCGGCGCCGGCACGCCCCCATGACGACCCCGACCCGGCCCGTCGCGTGGCACGCAGGATCCTGCAGCGGCTCGACGGGATGGGGAAGTGGGGTGGCTACCACACGGACTTCGCCCACCTCGCGCGCGGCTTCCAGGGCAACGAACGGGCTCTCGCCGACGAGGTGGGCGAGGCGCTGCTCGCGGCGGGCCTGCTCGCGGAGAAGCCGAGCGTCGGCCAGCGCCATGTGTTCCTCAATCCCCGCCGCGCGCGCGACATCCGGGACTTGATCGAGCAGGGCGAGACGCCGCCGGACCTCCGGCTCCCGCCTTCGTGACGCCTGCGTCACGTTGAGTTCGGATGTAGTTCACTTCCCCGCGTGAACATCCTGGGTCAGCTGTCCACGAAGCTCTTCACCGCCCGGACGCTCGTCGGCGCGGGCCTGCTCAACCCCGGGCGCCCCGACCGTCTGCTGAAGGTGGGCCTCACGCTTCAGCGCTGGGGCCCGACGCTCGCCGCCGGCGCCGTGGCCAACGCGGCGCGCTACCCCGGCGAGACGGCGGTCATCGACGAGCTGGGGACGCTCACGTGGAAGGACGTCCACCTGCGCTCCAACGCGCTGGCTAACGCGCTGGCCGACGCCGGGGTCGTCGAGGGCGACGGGATCGCCATCCTCTGCCGCAACCACCGCGGCTTCATCGACGCGACGCTCGCGTGCGCCAAGCTCGGCGCCCAGGCGCTGTACCTCAACACGGCCTTCGCCGGGCCGCAGATCACCGACGTCGTGCAGCGCGAGAAGCCCGTGGCGATGATCTACGACCACGAGTTCGAGGCGCTGTGCGCCGACGCCGCCAAGCGCCGCAAGCGCTTCGTCGCCTGGCACGACGCCGAGGACAAGCCCAAGGACCCGCTGCTGGAGGACCTCGTCGCAGCCGGCGACGACAGCGATCCGCTGCCGCCGGAGAGTCCGGGGCGCATCATCATCCTCACCAGCGGGACGACCGGCGCGCCCAAGGGCGCGCAGCGCGGCCAGCCGTCGTCGCTGGACCCCGTCGCGGCGCTGCTGTCGAAGATCCCGCTCAAGGCGCGCGAGCCCACGCACATCGCCGCCCCGATGTTCCACTCGTGGGGGATGGCCCACTTCGCCCTGGGCATCAGCCTGAGCTCGACGATGGTGCTGCGGCGCAGGTTCGACCCCGGGGAGATGCTCGGCGCCGTCGCCCAGCACGAGTGCACCGCGCTCGCCGTGGTGCCGGTGATGCTCCAGCGCACCCTCGAGCTGCCGGTCGAGGCGATCGACCGCTACGACACGAGCAGCCTGCGGGTCATCGCGGCCAGCGGCAGCGCGCTGCCCGGCGAGCTGGCGCTGAAGGTCATGGATCGCTTCGGCGACGTGCTCTACAACCTCTACGGCTCGACCGAGGTCGCGTGGGCGACGATCGCGACGCCCGAGGATCTGCGTGCCGCGCCCGGCAGCGCCGGGCGCCCGCCGAGGGGCACGATCGTCAAGCTCGTCGACGAGGACGGCGTCGAGGTCCCCGCCGGCGAGACCGGCCGCATCTTCGTCGGCAACGAGATGATGTTCGAGGGCTACACGGGCGGCGGCAACAAGCAGGTCGTCGCCGGTCTGATGTCCTCCGGCGACGTCGGTCACTTCGACGCGCGCGGGCGCCTGTTCGTCGACGGCCGTGACGACGAGATGATCGTCTCCGGCGGCGAGAACGTCTTCCCTCGCGAGGTCGAGGACCTGCTCGCCGACCACGAGGCCGTCGACGACGTCGCGATCATCGGCGTGCCCGACGACGAGTTCGGCCAGCGCCTGAGCGCGTTCGTCGTGTGCACCCCGGGCGGGAAGGTCACCGAGGCCCAGCTCAAGGACTACGTCAAGCGCAACCTCGCGCGCTACAAGGTGCCGCGCGAGATCCACTTCCTCGACGAGCT
>JAOPZW010000228.1 GCA_025963905.1 Solirubrobacterales bacterium
GGGGCAGGTGCGATACCGTCCGAGGCCGTGTCCGGGCTCGGGTCCATCCTCACCGCCATCGTCACGCCCTTCGACGACGAGCTCAGGGTCGACGAGGAGGCGTTCGTGGCGCTCATGCACCACCTCGCCGCCCACGGCTCAGACGGCTTCGTCGTCTGCGGCACGACGGGTGAGGCGGCGACGCTGACCGACGACGAGCACCTCGGGCTCGTGGAGCTGGCGGTCCGCGAGCGCCCGGCGGGCAAGACGATCGTGGCGGGCACGGGCTCCAATGACACCCGCCATGCGGTCGAGCTGACCGAGCGCGCCACCGAGCTGGGCGTCGACGCCACGCTGTCGGTGACGCCCTACTACAACAAGCCCAGCCGCCGTGGCCTGCTGCGCCACTTCGAGGCGGTCGCCCACGCCACCGATCGCCCGGTCGTCCTCTACAACATCCCGTCGCGCACGGCCACCGACATGCCCAACGACCTCCTGGCCGAGCTGGCCCAGCGCCACGACGTCATCCGCTACGTCAAGCAGGCCAATCCGGACAACCTCGCCCACATCGACGGGCTGGGCATCTATGCGGGCAACGACGACATGCTCGCCGACGTGCTCGATCTCGGCGGGCTCGGGGGGATCTGCGTGGCCAGCCACATCGTCGGCGACCGGATGCGCCTGATCGTCGACGAGCCCGCCCGCCGGCGCGAGATCGATGCCGAGCTGCGCGACGTCTACGAGACGCTGTTCCTGACCGCAAGCCCGACTCCCGTGAAGGCCGCGCTCAACATGCTCGGCCAGCGGGTCGGCGGGCTGCGCCTGCCGCTCGTCGAGGCCACCGAAGACGAGGCCTTCCAAGTGCACGAGATGCTCGAGCGCCACGGCCTGCTCTCGACGGCCGGGGCATAGGGTGGCCGGCGGCAAGCTGCGCGTCCTCCCGCTCGGAGGGCTCGGTGAGATCGGCAAGAACATGACGGTCCTCGAGTACGAGGACCGCATCCTGGTCGTCGACGTCGGCCTGCGCTTCCCGACCGCCGAGATGGTCGGCATCGACCTGGTGCTGCCCGACTTCGCCTACCTGCGCGAGCGCGTCGACGACATCGAGGGCATCGTCATCACGCACGGCCACGAGGATCACCTCGGCGCGCTGCCGTGGATCCTGCGGTCGCTGGGCGCCGAGAACGCGCCCCCGGTCTATGGGCGCCCGCTGACCATGGCGATGGCGCGCTCCAAGCTCGACGAGCACCGTCTGCGCGACATCGACGTCAACGACGTGCAGGCGGGCGACGCCTTCGACCTAGGGCCGTTCGGCGTGGAGCTCATCCACATGACCCACTCGATCCCCGACGCGTGTGCCGTGGCCGCCACGACGCCGCTGGGCACCGTCCTGGTGACCGGGGACTACAAGTTCGACCAGACGCCGGTCGACGGCCCCGCCGCGGACCTCTCGCGCCTGGCCGAGATGGGCGCGGAGGGACTGCTGCTGCTGTGCGGCGACTCGACGAACGCCGACCGGCCGGGCTTCTCGACCAGCGAGGCGCTCGTGGGCCCCAAGCTCGAGGAGGTCTTCCTCGGGCGTCAGGGCAGGATCGTCGTCACCTGCTTCGCCTCGAACATCCACCGCGTCCAGCAGGTCGTCGACGCGGCGGCGGCGCTGGGGCGCAAGGTCGCCCTCGTCGGTCGCTCGATGCGCAAGAACGTGAACATCGCCCGCTCGCTGGGGCACATCGAGGTGCCCGAGGGGATCATGATCCCGCCGCGCGAGATCCAGGACTGGCCCGACCACAAGCTCGTCATCGTCTCGACCGGCTCCCAGGGCGAGCCGCTCAGCGCCCTGCGGCGCATGGCCCACCGCGACCATCCGCAGGTCGAGCTGCGCGACGGCGACACCGTCGTCTTCTCCGCGACGCCGATCCCCGGGAACGAGCGGGCGGTCAACGAGACCGTCGATCGGCTGTACCACATCGGCTGTGACGTGATCACGACGCGCGATGCCCCGATCCATGCGTCCGGGCATGGCTACGCCGAAGAGATCAAGCTCATGCTCAACCTGGCCAAGCCGCGCTACGTCATGCCCTTCCACGGCGACCACAAGCGCATCCAGCTGCACGCGCGCCTGGCCGAGGCGGTCGGCGTGGAGCCCGAGGCGATCTTCCGCGGTGAGAACGGCCTGCCGCTCGAGATCGACGGGCGCGGGGCGCGCTTCGGCGCCCGCGAGCGGGCCGGGATGATCTTCGTCGACGGCGTCGACATCGGCGACGTCACCGACGTGGCGCTGCGCGACCGCCGCATGCTCAGCGCCGACGGCATCTTCGTGGTCGTCGCCACCATCTCCGAGCAGGACGGCTCGTCGGTCGCGGACCCCGAGGTCATCTTCCGCGGTGTGCCGTTCACCGAGGAGGCCGAGGGGCTGCTCGACGAGCTGCGCGCGACCGTCGAGGCGTCGCTGGCCCGGGCCGCCGAGGAGGAGATCCGCGAGATCGACCTCCTCCAGGAGACCCTCCACGACGACCTCGCCGAGTTCGTCTACGAGCGCCTCAAGCGCCGTCCCATGGTCCTGCCGGTCGTCGTCGAGGTCTGAACGACACACGCAGGGTCGCGCGGGCCCCCGGGGCCCGTTCCGGCGCCCGAGCCGTCCGGCTCGTCGCGCAGATTGCCGCCACCGAGCAACAGGGAGGACCAGCAGTGCCTGAAAGCACCGGAGATCCGAAGTGGGAAGAGCAGCCCGACGGCTCACGCGTCAGGCTGAGCAACGGGATCCGGATCGTCGACCGCAGCAGCCGCGCGGCGCCGAACCGGATCGAACACCTCTTCGCGCAGGAGGAGCCCGACGGCCAAGTGGTCGTCGTAGGCCTCGACGCCGGCTGCCGGCCGATCTACACGACGGCGATGTAGCACTCCCGCTGGGCGGCGCCGCCGCCGGCCCGAGCCCAGTAGCGCCTTCACCCGCGGGGGCTATCATGTGAGGTGGAGGATCTGACATGACCACACTAGGCTTCGCGCTGCTGCTGATGGGTGTCGCGCTGGTGGTTGCCGAGGCTCACGTGCCCGGCGGCGTCTTCGGTGTCGCGGGCGGCGTCGCCCTGATCGTGGGTGGAATCATGATCATCGCCGCGCTCGGCGGCGCCACCGCGCTCGCCGTTCCGGTCGGCATCGGGCTCGGTGGCGCGGCCGCCGGCTGGGCCCTCCTGGTGACGCGCAAGGCGGCCGGTTCGCGGCGCCTGCGCATCCGGTCGGGCGCGGAGGGGCTGTGCGGCCGCGTCGGCGTGGTCCGTGGCTGGAGCGAGCCGGCCGGGCAGGTCTTCGTGGACGGCGCGCTGTGGCGCGCCCGGCACGATTGGGCCGGAGTGGACGGGGACGCGCTCCGCGAGGGCGACCCCGTCGTGGTCGAGAACGTGAGCGGCCTGACGCTGTCGGTACGCCGCGCCGAGGACTGGGAGCTGATCGCCTGATGGTCGCGCTCGCCGTCGTACTGCTGTGCCTCGTCGGAGCGGCGCTCGTGATCGCCGCCGCGTCGGTCCGCGTGCTGCGCGAGTACGAGCGCGGCGTCGTCTTCCGCCTCGGACGCGTGACGAGCCAGCGCGGGCCGGGGCTGATCTTCCTGCTGCCCGCGATCGACCGGATGGTCCGCGTCAGCCTGCGCACCGTCACGCTCCAGATCCCGGCCCAGGAGGTCATCACGCGCGACAACGTCCCGGCGCGCGTCACCGCGGTCGCCTACTACCGGGTGATCGATCCCACCCGGTCGGTGATCGAGATCGAGAACGTCCTGGCGGCGACCTCGCAGATCGCCCAGACCACGCTGCGCTCGGTGCTGGGCAAGGCCGAGCTCGACGAGCTCCTGGCCCAGCGCGAACGCCTCAACGAGCACCTCCAGCAGATCATCGACGACCAGACCGAGCCGTGGGGCGTGAAGGTCACGACGGTCGAGATCAAGGACGTCGAGATCCCCGAGCGCATGCAGCACGCGATCGCGCGCCAGGCCGAAGCCGAGCGCGAGCGCCGCGCGAAGGTCATCAACGCCGAGGGCGAGTTCCAGGCCGCCGCCCGCCTCAACGACGCGGCCGACGTCATCAGCCGCAACCCGGTGACGATCCAGCTGCGTTCGCTGCAGACGCTCATCGAGGTGAGCCAGAACTCGGGCTCGACGATCGTCTTCCCGCTTCCGCTGGAGATCCTCCGGCCGCTGGTGGCCGCCGGGCAGGCTCACAGCGCCGCCGCCGGCGCCGACGGCCCCGAGCGCGCGCGCCTGGACGAGGCGCTGGTCGCCGCGCGGGCGGCGCTGGAAGCGGCCACGAGCGGGACCGACCGCCTGGCGCCGGCCGCGGAGGCGCTGCCGTCGGGGCGGGCGCCCGAGCGGGCGACCTAGAACCTAGACGTGGACCTAGACCGGCGCGCCGGCGGGCGTCGTCGGCTCGGACTCGGCCGGAAGCATCTGCGCGCGTGGGAGGCGCACGACGAAGCGCGCGCCCGGGTGCGCGTCCTCGAGCGTGACGGTGCCGCTGTGGGAGTCGGCCACCGCGCGCACGATCGAGAGGCCCAGGCCCGACGAGGCGCCCCGGTCGCCGTCGCCGCGGACGAAGCGCTCGAAGATCCGGTCGCGGACCGCGGCCGGGACGCCCGGCCCGTCGTCCTCGACGACGAGCACGACGTCGTCGCCCTGGATGCCGACCGCGGCGCGCACCCGCGTGCCGGGCGGCGTGTGGCGCAGCGCGTTCTCCATGAGGTTCAGCGCCAGGCGATGGAGCTCGTCGTGGGCGCCGTCGACGAACGCCGGCCGCGGGTCGACGGTCAGCTCGTGGGCCTCGGCCATCGGGCCCAGCTCCGCGGCGGCCTCGACGAGCACCTGCGACAGGTCGGTCGAGACGTGGGCGGTGAGACGCTTGGAGTCGGCTCGCGCCAGGAGCAGCAGGTCGCCCACCAGGCGGCGCATGCGCCGCGAGGAGCGCAGCGCCGAGCGGGCGGCCTCGCCGCGCTCGCCGTCGAGTACCTCGGCGAGCAGCTCGAGATTGGCCAGGACGCTGGTCAGCGGCGTACGCAGCTCGTGCGAGGCGTCGGCGACGAACTGGCGCTGGCGGGTGAGCATGCCCTCGGTCTCGACGCGCGAGGCCTCCAGGCCGCGGAGCATCTCGTCCAGGGTGCGCGCCAGCTCGCCGACCTCGTCGTCGGCGTTCGGCACGGGGACGCTGCGTCCGGGGTCGCGCGTCCGGGTGATCTCGCGTGCGGTCGCGGTCAGCGCGGCGATCGGCCGCATCGCCTGGCGGGCCAGCAGGAAGCCGGCGAGGAACGCCAGGCCCGTGCCGCCCAGCACGCCGAGGATGAGGAAGAAGCGGATGCGCTGGACCGTGCTCTCCACGTTGGAGACCTTGCGCGCGTACTGGATGACGATCGGGATCGTGAGCTTGTGCGAGCCCGCGACGGGCACGAGGCGCTCGCGCGTCTCGACGCGGAACCCGCCGATCCGGGCGGTGCGCGGGATGTTCAGGCCGAAGTTCGGTGCGCCGTGCGTGGCGCCCTTGAGCTTGCCCGAGACCGCCAGCACCCGGATCTCGTCGCCGGTGCCCGCGCCGTACACGTCGAGGTTGGGGCCGGCGACGTCGAAGGTCCCGTCGTCGAGGTTGAGGTTGACGATCTTGAACTGGTCGCTGATGTTGTCCACCGCAGCGGCGAGCCCGTTGTTGAAGTCCGAGCGCACGCGCGACGCCGTCAGCTGCCCCACCGCCACGGCGAAGGCGCACAGGATCACGAACGTCAGGGCCGATGACACCACCGCCAGCCGCCAGCGGATCGGGATCCGGTTAAGCGCGGAGGACATATCCCGCGCCGCGGATCGTATGGAGCAGCCGTGCCTCGCCTGCGGCCTCGAGCTTGCGCCGCAGGTTCGAGACGAACACCTCGATCGTGTTCGTGGTGGCGAAGGGGTCGTAGCCCCAGACCTCCTCGAGCAGGCGCTGGCGGGGCACGACGATGCGCTCGTTGCGCATGAGGTACTCCAGCAGCTCGAACTCGCGCTGGGTGAGCTCCACCGGGCGAGCGGAGCGGCGCACCTCGTGCGTGTCGGGGTTGAGGGCCAGGTCGCCCACGACGAGCGACGCCGAGCCGCGCGGCGGGCGCCGGCGCAGGAGGGCCCGCAGGCGCGCCAGGAGCTCCTGGCGCTCGAACGGCTTGACGAGGTAGTCGTCGGCCCCCGAGTCGAGCCCTTCGACGCGCGACTCGACGGCGTCGCGGGCGGTCAGCATCAGGATGGGCACGTCGTCGGCGGCGCGCAGGCGCCGGGCGACCTCGATGCCGTCGAGGCGGGGCAGGCCGAGGTCGAGGATGACGAGATCGGGGTGGTAGGCGGACGCCTCCTCGAGCGCCGTCTCGCCGTCGGCGGCGAGGCGGACCTCGTAGCCGTCGAGGCGCAGGGAGCGCTGCAGGACCTGCGCGATCTCCTCGTCGTCCTCCACGACGAGCACGCGCGGATCGCGATCGGAGCTGGGCATCGAAGCCGATGGTAGAAGATCCCAGCCGGTATCCCCTAAGGCGGCGGCGCCTTGAACAGCCGGACGTTGCGGTCGCTGGGCCTCCCGGCCTCGTGGTCGGGCCGCCCGCCCTGCGCGTCGAGGTAGGCGAGGCGCCGAGCGACGTCGGCGCCCGCCGGGTCGGGAGCGGTGTCGAGCATCCATGTCTCGAGCACCGCGCCGCCGCCCGCGGTGGCGCGCACACGGAGCATCCGCGCCTGCTGGGGGAAGTCGGCCAGCGCGGCGGTCTGCACCTGCCAGTAGCCGCCGGCGGGCGTCCGCCGGGCCGCGATGCGGTTGTGGTGCTTGTCGCCGTTGAGGATCGCCAGCACATGCGGGTCGCGGTCCAGCAGGCGCAGCACGCGCTCGCCGCCGGCGGCCTCCGTGAGCGGCTGGTGGGAGAAGACGAGGACCCACCGGTCGCCGGCCGCGGCCAGGGCGCGGGCCACCCAGCGGGCCTGTGCTGCGCTCACGACCCCGCCGGAGCCGGCCGACCGGCGCACGGTGTCGAGCGCGATCGCGCGCACGCCCGGCCCGACGTCGAACGTGTCGTCCATGCGCGCGCCGCGCCCGCCGTGGCCGCT
>JAOPZW010000247.1 GCA_025963905.1 Solirubrobacterales bacterium
TCGCCGTCGCGCGCGGCGGCACCGGGCGGTGGAGCACCAGCACCCGCACCTCGGCGCCCGCCTCGCGCGCGGCGAGCGCCTGGCGGTGGGCCCAGACGCCGAGCACCGGGTCGGCGGCGCGCGGGTAGAACTCGGCGACGACGGCGACCTTCATGCGGCCATGATCATCGGTGGACCGCGAGCGTGCGGACCTCGTCGCGACGGACGTAGGGCCGGCCGGCGAGGAACGCGCGCGCCTCGGCGGCGGCGGCCTCGCGGGGGTAGGCGTCCGCGGCGGGGCGGAGGGTGTGGCCGACCGGCGTCGCGTCGACCACCCCGATCGGCCAGCCGTGGTCGCGCGCGACCGCCGCCCAGTGCGCGTCGAGACCCCAGCCCATGCGCAGCTCGGGGAACGGCAGCAGCGTCGCGAACGTGTCGCGGTGGAACGCGGTGACGGGGCCGATCTCGACGAACGACGTCTCGCGGACGGTGACTCCGGGCCGGCGGCGGGTGACGTCCCAAGCCGCGTGCGAGTGCAGCCGGTGCGCGGGCTGGGCCAGGCGTAGGCCGACAGACTCGGCAGCATGCAGGAAGCGGTCCAGGAAGCCGGCGGGCAGCGCGACGTCGTCGTCGATCACAACCAGCCAGTCGTACCCCTGCGGCGGGTGGGCGCCGAGCAGCGCGTTGAGGTTCTCGAACTTCCCGCGCTCCCCGGCGATCGCGGTGTGCACCTCCACGTGGTGGCGCGAGCGCACGAGCTCGGCGCGCGCTTGGGCCATCAACCCCGGGACGCCCGGGCGGTCGATGCCGACCACGAGCACGCGGCGGCGGGGCGGATGGGCGGCCGCCGCGCGGCTCAGGCGCCGGCGGCGGCCGCTGAGCGCCTCGCGGGCGTCCATCGCCGCATCGCCCGCCCGGCGCAGTCGCCCGCGCCTGCCGCCGACGGTGCCGCTCGCGCCGGAGAGGAAGTCGTCGTATCCGGGGCGGCCGGGCGCGGCGCCGGCGGAGGGCGAGCGCCGGCCGGCGGGACCCAGCGCCGCGCGCAGGCGCCCGAGGCTGTGGGCCGCCATGACCGGCCCGTTCGCACAGCGGAAGCGCGGCCCGTGGGCGAGGCAGCCGGCGAGGGTGCGCAGCTCGGTGCCCAGCGACGGAGCCGTGCCCTTGAAGACGTCGAACCGCCGGCTGGCCTGCCCGCGGCGATGCGCGGCGCGCGCCAGCGCGGGCAGCCTCGCGTCGTCACCGGCGCGGCGGTGGTCCAGCGCGGCGGCGGCGACGTAGCGCATGCGCCCGCCCGCGGCGCGCAGGCGCGCCTGCCACTCCTGCTCGTCGCCGTAGAGCTCGCGCGCCTCATCGAAGCGGCCGGCGCGCGCGAGCGCGCTGCGGCGCAGCGTCATGTTCGCGCCCCAGGCGTGGTCGGCATCGGTGTCGGCCCGGCCGAGGTCCAGTGCGGTCACGGGCGGCCCCTCGCGGCCGCACAGGCGCAGCGGATGGTCCTCGAAGCGTGCATGGATGGGGCCGGTGAAGACGCCGTACTCCTCGCCGAGCTCCTCGGCGGCGCCCACCAGCGCGTCGAGCCACCCGGGGCGCACCTCGACATCGTCGTCGACGAACACGAGCAGGTCGGCGCCGGTCGCGTCGATGCCGGTGTTGCGCGCCGCGTTCAGGCCCCGCGGCGCCTCGTGCTGGAGGACCCGGGCCCCGCCGGCCAGGGCGACCGTCCGGCTCGGCTCGTCCGGGCCGTCCAGGACGACGAGGACCTCTGCGCCGCGCGCGGCCGCCTGCGGAACGATCGACGCGAGCGCCACGCGCAGGTACTCCGTCCGGCCACGGGTCGGGACGATGATGGCGGCGGTGAGGGCCATGTGCCGCGGAGAGGCTAGCTGGCCCCGGTGGGCGCGTTCGGCCGGCCGTCGGCCGCGACAAGCTAGCTTTGCCCCCGCGTGCGCCCCTTCCGGCGCGCCTCGAGCGAGCCCGTGATCCTCTTCCTCCACAACCGCTACCGGGTCACCGGCGGCGAGGAGCGCGCGGTCGGCGACCTGCTGTGGCTGGTGCGCGAGCACCTCGGCGAGGATGCCGAGCTGCTCGTCCGCGACTCCGCGGCGCTCGGCCGGGCCCGCGCGGCGGCGGGGATGCTGCGCGGGGGGCTGGCGCCGGAGGACGTGGCGGCCGCCGTGCGGCGCACGGGGGCGCGGGTCGTCCACGCCCACAACCTGAACCCGGCGCTGGGGTGGCGCGCGCTGGCCGCCGCGCGCGCGGCGGGGGCGCGGGTCGTGCTGCACCTGCACAACTACCGCCTCGTCTGCGCGGTGGGCACCTGCTTCGACAGCAACGGCGAGGACTGCACGCGCTGCCACGGCCGTGACACGCTGCCCGGCGTCCGGCTGAACTGCCGCGGAACCGGCCCCGAGGCGGTGGTCTACGCCGCCGGGCTCGCGCTGTGGCAGCGGCGGCTGGCCGCGCACGCCGATGCGGTCGTCGTCCCCAGCGCCTTCGCCGCCCGGCGCCTCGCGGAGCTCGGCGCGCCGCTGGACCTCGCGCGCGTCAGCGTCGTGCCCCACGTCGTGCGCGCGATCGCGGCGGGGCCGTCCCGCGCGGCGCAGGGGCGGCACGCGCTGGTCGTCGCGCGGCTCGCGCCCGAGAAGGGCGTCGAGACAGCGATCGACGCGTGCGCGGCGGCCGGGCTGCCGCTGGTGGTGGCCGGCGACGGCCCGCGCGCGGGCGAGCTGCGCGCGCAC
>JAOPZW010000251.1 GCA_025963905.1 Solirubrobacterales bacterium
AGGGTGAAGAAGCCCCACGTCTGGTTGAAGTAGGGGTGCATGACGGTGTGCAGCACCATGCGGTCCAGGCCCACCAGCGCCATCGCCGCGATCGCGGCAGCGGTACCCGCCCCCAGCAGCTCGCGCGCCAGCAGGAAGAAGCCGGTGGCCGCGAGCGCCAGCATCACCGCCGCGACCGGCGCCAGTGTCTGGTAGGGCTCCAGGCCGCTGAGCGAGGCGACGCTGCCAAGCGCGTAGTAGATCGGCTGCTTGGAGCGCCACACCAGCGGGACCTGGTCGACCGGCTCGGAGATCGCCACGGCGGTCGGGTAGTGGTGCTGGAGGAACTGGGCCGTGCCGACCGCCAGGTGCGCGTCCTGGCCCTCGCCCTCCACCGTCGCGAACCCGGCGCGGAACAGCGGGATGAGCGCGACCGCCGCCAGCAGCACGGCGACGTACGCCGGCCATCCGGTACGGCGCATCCCACCGGGCACGAGCGGATGCCCGCCGCGGCGCCACGCCACCGCCGCGACCACGACGCCCGCCGCGATCGTCAGCGCCAGGCTCACGTGGAACGGGACGTAGGCGAAGCCCAGCACCGTCTCGCACAACGCCACGGCGCACGCCCCGACCGGCAGCACCCACAGCGCCTCGTACCGGCGCAGGCCGTCCGGGAGCAGCAGACGCGTGAGTCCAAGGCCGCCGACGGCGAACAAGCCCACGGCGGCGAGGCCGGCACGCAGCAGCGGCGGCACCGCCGCCTTGCCCACCACGCCCGCGTCGTGCGCCATGCTCAGCGCGACGAGCGCCGCGAGGACGACCGGCGCGGCGGCGGTCAGGCGCCTGTGGCGTGACGGTCGCGCGCCTGGGCCATCACCCGGGACACGAAGACCGGGTTGCCCAGGAGATACCGCCGCCACATCCGCTGAGGCTCGATCGCGAGTCTGAAGATCCATTCCAGGCCATTGTCGGCCAACCAGGACGGCGCCCGCGGCACGCGTCCCGAGACGACGTCGAAGAGGGCGCCCACGGTCCACAGCACGCCCGAGTCCAGGCGGTGGGCGTTGTGCTGCACCCATAGCTCCTGCTTGGGCGTCCCCATGCCCACGAGGACGATGTCCGGCCGGCGCTGGTTGATGTCCTCGATGACGCGGTCGTCGTGGGCCGACCCCGGCTCGAAGTAGCCGTGATGCGTGCCCGCGATGTCCAGGCGCGGGTACCAGCGATGCAACCGCCGGGCCGCCTGCGCCGCGACCCCGGGCTCGGAGCCCAGCAGGTAGATCGACTGCGCGGACGCCTCGCACATCGCGGCCAGGCCCCACACCCAGTCGGCGCCGGTCATGCGATGGGGGATCTCGACGTCGAGCGCCTTGGCGGCGAGGCGCACGCCGTAGCCGTCGCAGTAGACGAGGTCGGCCTGCGCGAGGGCGCCGCGCAGCGCCGGGACCGCGAGCGAGCGGTTCAGCACGTGCGCGTTGACGTACATGACGCGCCGCGCCGGGGCCCCGTCGCCGACCCAGCCGGTGATGCGCTCCAGCAGCTCGGCAGGCTGCGCGAGGTCGACGGGGATGTCGAAGATCCGCGACTGTGCGGGGGCATGGCGCTCGCCGATGACGTGCAGATGCCGGCCCGCCTCGCGGCGCGGCATCTGCATCGCGGCCCCCGCGTGGGGCGGCCTGTCTGCCCGCGCCCGGATGCGCGCGGCCCTACTGCCCATGTGCTCCCGATCCTCCCTGCCGTGGGGATCCCGAACCGCCGGGCTTCGGCGGCCGGGGATCGTACGCCCCCATAGGCTGTCGCGCCAAATGCCAACCGTCGCCATCGATGCCCGGGATGCTTGCGCACCCGACGCCCGCGGCTGGGGACGCTACGCGCGCGAGCTCATCGCCGCGCTCGGGCGCCAGGGCTGGGCGGACGTGCGCGAGGCGACCGCGCCCCGGCTCGTCGCCTCCGCGCCCGAGCTGTCGTGGGAGCAGCTGTGGTGGCCGCTGCGCCTGGCTCGCGAGCGCCCGGACCTCGTCCACGCCCCCAACTGCTTCCTCCCGCTGGTGCGCCCGTGCCCCGGGGTCGTGACCGTGCACGACCTGGCGTTCGAGGTGCACCGCGACGATTTCGCGCCGCGCACGGGCTGGAAGTACCGGACGTTCACGCCGCGCTCGGTACGCTCGGCGGATCGGGTGATCTGCGTCTCGGCGTTCACCGCCGCCGACGTCTGCGAGCGCTACGGGGCCGACCCCGAGCGGGTGCGGGTGATCCCCAACGCGCCGGCGCTGGCCATCGGCGGCGCGCCGGCGCCCGGCGGCGCGCCGTATCTGCTGGCGGTCGGCGACGTGCGCGCCAAGAAGAACCTGGGGCGCCTGGTCGAGGCGTGGCGGGCGCTGCGCGCGACCGGCGCGCTCCCCGACCACCGCCTCGTGCTGGCCGGCGCGGATTCCGAGGGCCGGGGCGCCGCGCTGGCCCAGCCCGGCCTCGAGCTCACCGGCTACGTCGACGACGCGCGCCTGGACGCGCTGATGCGCGGCGCCGACGCGCTGGTGCACCCATCCCTCTACGAGGGCTTCGGCCTCGTGCTGCTCGAGGCGATGGCCCGAGGCACGCCGGTGGCGGCGGCCCGCGCGACGGCCCTGCCCGACACCGGCGGCGACGCGGCCGAGTGGTTCGACCCGCTGGATCCCGACGACATCGCCGCGGCGATCCTGCGCGCGCTGGGCGACCGCGAGCGCCTGGCCGCCGCCGGCCGCGCCCGCGCAGCGCTGTTCACCTGGGACGC
>JAOPZW010000258.1 GCA_025963905.1 Solirubrobacterales bacterium
GAGACGATGATCAGGACGTCCCACAGCGTGTCGATCTTGTCCGCCTGCGTGGAGTCCGCGGGGGGAAACCAATGGATCGCCAGCCCGATCGCGATCCCGATCACGGAGGCGATCAGGCCGACGACGATCATCTGGGCGACGGTGCGCCTCGTCGGTTGCGGCCTCTCCTGGTGCGACATCGCGGCGCATCCTATGGGGCTGGCGCGACGGAGCGCAACGAGCCACCCCAGCACCCGGCGCGCGTCCGCCCGCAGGCGCACAGGGCGCGTCCGGAGGGGTCAGGCCGCCTCGCGCTCGGCGCCCCGCAGGCCGCCCGGATCGAACCGGCCGCGGGTGCGGAACGCCGAGGGGGAAAGGCCGTGCTGGCGGCGGAACGCCTTGGCGAACTGGGCCGGCTGGCGGTAGCCGACGCGGCGCGCCACCTCGCGCACGGTCAGCCCGCGGCCCCCGAGCATCTCCGCCGCGCGGTCCATCCGGACGTGCGTGAGGTGCTCGCGGAAGGTCGTGTCGCCGATCTCGCTGAACGCGCGCTGGAGCTGGCGGCGCGAGGAGGCGACGCGGCGGGCGATGTCGTCAAGGGAGAGGTCCGACGCGTACTCGAGCGAGACGATCGACGCGGCGTCCTCGAAGAGGCTGGTGCGGTGGCGGATGGTGGCTGGTCGCTGCATGATGTTCCCTGCTTACGCCGTGATGCCCAGCCGGGGATTATCCGAGCCTCCTTTCGACGCGCAAGCTGGCGCGCAGGCGCTGGTCACGGTGTCAAGCGGTGGTAGATTGCAGCAATAGTTGCAATGAGAGTCGAAGGGAAGTCGAACCGATGCTGGTACGTGACGGGATGAGCCGGGTGGTCCTCACCGTGGGCCCGGACCACACGCTTCGCGCCGCCGCAGCGCTCATGGCCGCGCGTCGTGTCGGCGCCGCGGTGGTCATCGATCCCGACTCTCCGGGGCCCGGGATCCTCACCGAGCGCGACCTGCTCCTGTCGATCGGCGCCGGCCAGGATCCCGACACCGAGCGCGTCTGCGACCACCTGACCTCCGACATCGTCTTCGCGGCGCCGGACTGGTCGCTGGAGGAGGCGGCCGCCGCGATGGTGAAGGGCTCCTTCCGCCACCTCATCGTCACCGACAGGGGCGAGATCGCCGGCATCCTGTCCGTCCGCGACATCGTTCGCGTGTGGACCGACGACGGCTCGATCTGCGACGTGCCCGAGAGCGCGAAGTTCGGCGCGGCCGCCTAGCGGGCGCCCAGCCGCACCGCCGCGCGGACGAGCGCGGCGTTGCCCGTCGTGCGCTCGCCGCCGGGCTCGTAGAGCGTGTCCTCGAGGCCGATCCTCGTGTCGAGGCCCCGGCGGATCGCGTCGGTGAGGAGCACCCAGGTGGCGGCTCCGTCGCCATGCTGGAGGCGTGGCGCGGCGACGCCGATCCGGTCGAGCGCCCGGTGGACGTCCTCGACGAGTCCGACCGCACCGGGCGCGCCGGCGTCGACGGGCTCGACCAGGACGCGGGTGACCTTGCCGGCGGAGCCCGATGCTGCGAGTCGCTCGGCGTCCTCGACGCTCCAGACGCCCGCCTCGATGCCGACGCCCGCGTGGCGGAGGGCCTCCATGACCTCGGCGGCGCCCGGCTCGGAGAGGTTCACCGACGCGTAGTCGGGGGCGCGCCAGGCTTGTATGAGCGCGACTCGGCGCTCGAGGTCCGGCTCGATCCAGGCGCCGGTCGATACGCCGACGGGCACGCCGCACGCCGCGCGGACCCTGACGACGACATCGTCGACGATCTCCGCGTCGAGCCGTTCGCGGCCCGCGGGATCGCGCGGGTGCAGGTGGATCGCACGAGCCCCCGCGGCCACGCATGCCGCCGCGTCCCGCGCGAGCTCCTCCACCGATACCGGGACCGCCGGGTGTGCGGCCTTCGTCAGATCGCCGTTGAGCGTCGCCTGGAGCAGCACCGGGCGGATGCGGCGGCGGAGGGCGCTACTGGTGGTGCTCGATCGGGAGCTCCGAGATGTCGCGGCGCGTGTCCGCGATCCAGCGGGCGATGACCACGACCGACAGGACGATGCCGGCGATGACGATCACGATCGAGGTCGTGATGCCGACGATCGACATCGCGATGCCGACGGCGAGCAGCAAGGGCTGGATGCTGCCACCGGGGAGGTGGATCTCCTCGCCCGTGGGCGGGACGTCCGGATCGAGCGGGCTCATGAGATGTAGATGGCTGCGGCCACGAAGGTCATGCCGAACATGAAGAAGCAGACGGCGGTGACGATCAGGCCGGAGCGGACGTTCCTGCGGGCGAGATTGCGATCCATGATGGCTCCGGATTGTCCTAGATCTTGACGTCGGCCACCATCGCGGCGAACAGCAGCGCGAGGTAGGCCAGGGAGAAGAGGTAGAGGCGAAGGGCGTTGCGGCGCTCGGGACGGCGGTACAGCCGCACGGCTCCCGCGATGAACCCGGCGCCGAGGACGAGCGAGGAGACGAGGTAGATGCCGCCGAAGCCGCCGGCGCAGAACGGCAGCTGCGTGATGGCGTACAGCAGCACCGCGTACAGGAGGATCTGGCGGCGCGTCTCGGCCTCGCCGCGCACCACCGGCAGCATCGGGACGCCGACCTTGGCGTACTCGTCCTTCATGAGCAGACTGAGCGCCCAGAAGTGCGGCGGCGTCCAGAAGAACACGATGGCGAACAGGTACAGCGCCGTCCCCGACAGCGTCCCGGTCACCGCCGCCCAGCCGACGAGCGGCGGGATCGCCCCGGCGGCGCCGCCGATGACGATGTTCTGGGGAGTGCGGCGCTTGAGCACCACCGTATAGAGCAACGTGTAGCCCAGGAACCCGGTGAAGGCCAGGACCGCGGCGAGCAAGTTGACCGTCAGCGTGAGCTGCACGAACGAGAGCGCCGACAGCGCGCATCCGAACAGCAGCGCGGCACGCGGCGAGACGCGCCCGGCGGGCACCGGCCGCGACGCGGTGCGGGCCATGCGCGCATCGATGTCGCGGTCGTAGAAGTGGTTGACCGCTCCCGCGCCGCCGGCCGACAGGTAGCCGCCGAGGCACGTCAGGAGGATCAGCCCCAGCGACGGCTCGCCCGCGACGAGCATCGACGAGACCGTCGTCAGCAGCAGCAGCGACTGGACCCGCGGCTTGGTCAGCGCGACATAGTCGGCGACGACCTGGCGGACGCCGTGACCGGCGAGGGCCGGGCGGACGGCCGGAACGCGCGAAGCCTCCATCGGGATCGCCAGCCTAGCCGGTGGCTAGGCCTGGAGCGCCGACTCGGGAGCCGGCGGCGCGGGGGCGGCCGCGTGGCCGGTCTGGCGCTCGACCTGGCGCCGGATGTCCTTCATCGGCTCGACCGAGCGCACGCGCGGGACGACGTCGAAGTTGTTGACCGGAGGCGGCGACGTGGTGAACCACTCCAGCGTGTTGGCCTTCCAGGGGTCCGGGCCGGCGATGACGCCCACCCTCACGCTGCGCACGACGTTGACGACCGTGACGAGGATGCCGGCTGCGAGGATGAACGAGCCGATCGTCGAGATGAGGTTGTAGAGCTCGAGGTGGCCGACGTCGGCGTACTCGTAGATGCGGCGGGGCATCCCGTCGAGCCCCAGCGAGTGCTGGATCAGGAAGGTGACGTGGAAGCCGATCAGGATGAGCCAGAAGCTCACCTTCCCCAGGCCCTCGCTCAGCATCCGGCCGGTGATCTTGGGGAACCAGTAGTAGATCCCGGCGAAGATCGCGAAGACCGCCCCGCCCACGAGCACGTAGTGCAGGTGGGCGACGACGAAGTACGTGTCGGTCAGCTGCCAGTCGACCGGGAAGACGGCGAGGAAGATGCCGGTGATCCCGCCGATGAGGAACGTGCCGAGGAAGCCCGCGGCGAACAGCAGCGCGGTGCGGAACTCGACCGTTCCGCGCCACATGGTGGCGATCCAGTTGAACATCTTCACGCCGGTCGGCACCGCGATCAGGAACGAGCCCAGCATGAAGAAGATGAGCACGAACGTCGGGCTCGGCGTGGCGAACATGTGGTGCGCCCACACCAGGAGGCCGAGGAAGGCGATGACCACCGTCGCCGCCGCGATCGCCTTGTAGCCGAAGATCGGCTTGCGCGAGAAGACCGGCAGGACCTCGGAGATGATGCCGAAGCCCGGCAGCACCATGATGTAGACCTCGGGGTGCCCGAAGAACCAGAACAGGTGCTGCCAGAGCAGGGGCGACCCGCCCGCGGAGGCTTCGAAGAAGTGGGTGCCGAAGTGGCGGTCGGTCAGCAGCATCGTGACCGCGCCGGCGATCACGGGCAGCGCGAGGATGAGCAGCACCGAGTAGGTCAGGATCGTCCAGACGAACAGCGGCAGGCGGCCCCAGCCCATCCCCGGCGCGCGCATGTTGGCGATCGTCGCGTAGAAGTTCACCGCGCCGACCAGCGAGCTCAGGCCGGTGAGGTGGATGAGGTAGATCCACGCGTCGACGCCGCCGCTGGGCAGGTAGTCCTTGGAGGACAGCGGGGCGTAGCACGTCCATCCGCACTCGGGCGGGCTGAAGAAGATCGAGGCGTAGAAGACGACGCCGCCGGCCGCCAGCAGCCAGAACGACAGCGCGTTGAGCTTCGGGAACGCCATGTCGCGCGCCCCGATCATGAGCGGCACGAGGTAGTTGCCGAAGCCGGCCATGATCGGCACGACGAACAGGAAGATCATCGTCGTCCCGTGCATCGTGAACAGCTCGTTGTACGTCTGCGGGTCCAGCAGCGTGTTGTTCGCCTGGCTGAGCTGCAGGCGCATCATCAGCGCCTCGGTCCCGCCCAGCAGGAAGAACACGAAGGTCAGGACCAGGTACATGATCCCGATCTTCTTGTGATCGGTCGTCGTCACCCAGCTCGTCCAGCCCCCGCGCTCGCGCGTCACGTCGCGGGCGACGACCTGGGGGAGCGGGCGGGCGAGGGTCTCGGTGGTTGCGGCCATGCTGTGGTGGATCCGGTCTGTCGAAGTCGTGTCTGCGGTGGGTCGCCGAACGCCGGGCCCGAGCCTAGGGCCCGGACGACTCCAGCCTCTTGCGCTGAATCTGGGCGGCGGCGTCGGCGGCCTTGATGTCGGCCTTGCGCCGGGAGATGAACTGCTCGTATGCCTGCGGGGTGACGGCGCGCACCTGGGCGGTCATGTTGGCGTGGTTGCGGCCGCACATCTCGGCGCACTGGCCCGTGAAGACCTTGCCCGCGAGCCGGCCGGGGATCTTGAACCAGGTGTAGTTCGTATAGCCCGGGACGGCGTCGAACTTGCCGCCGAGCTTCGGGATCCACCAGGAATGGGCGACGTCCTGGGCGCGGATCTCGAGCGTGACCGTCGTGTCGACCGGGACCACCATCTCCTGGTAGGAGAAGGCGTTGTTGAGGTCGTTCGTGTCGCCGTCGGGATAGGTGAAGCGCCAGATGTACTGCTGTCCGTTGACCTGGATGTTCAGCGACCTGCCGTTGGGCGGCAGGCGCTTGGATGGCCCGCTGGCGACGAGGACCCCGTCGGCGAGCTGGGCGCCGTTGGGCCCCGAGTTCGGCGGGTTGCGGATGGCGCCGAGCTTGGAGAAGGTGATGACCGCGAGCACGACCAGGATGACCGCGGCGCCGAGCGTCCAGGCGATCTCCAGGCGGGTGTTGCCGCGGATCTGGGCCGCGACGGCTCCCTTGCGGGCCCGGAACTTGAACAGCGAGTAGAAGAGCGCGCCCTCGACGCCGAGGAACACCACGACGGCCACTGCGAGGACGAGCTTGTAGAGGGAGGCGATCTGATCGGCGTTGGGCGACCCTCCCGACTCCGGCGCGATCGCGCCGGCGAAGGCGGCGCCGGCGAAGGCGAGCAGCAGGCCGAGCGCGGCCAGGGTGGCGAGGGCCACGCGGCGGGAGTTTCGGCGGGTCGGCTTCAAAGCGGCCGGGATTCTATTCATTGATCGGCGGATCAAGCCGGGTCGTGGCATTCGGCGAAGCACCCGGCTATCGCCCGCCGAAGGCGGCCTGCCTCTTCTCCACGAAGGCGGTGACCCCCTCCAGGAAATCGTCCGAATGGGCCACCTCGTCCTGGATGTCGGCCTCGAGCTCGAGCTGCTCGTCCATCCGGGTGTAGAGCCAGTGGTTGAGCTGGCGCTTGGTGCCGGCGTACGAGCGCGTTGGCCCGGCCGCGAGCCGCCGCAGCAGCTCGTCGGCCTTCGTCTCGAACTCGGCGTCGGCGTAGACGCGGTTGATGAGGCCCCACTCCAGGGCCTGCCGGGCGGGGATGGGCTCGCCGAGCATCGCCATCTCGCTCGCGCGCGCCATCCCCACGCGACTGGGGACGAACAGCGACGACCCGCCGTCGGGGACCAAGCCGATGTTCACGAAGGCCAGGAGGAAGTAGGCGCTCTCGCGAGCGACGACGAGGTCGGCGGCGAGGGCCAGCGACAGCCCGATCCCCACCGCGGGCCCGTTGACCGCGCTCACGACGGGCTTGGGCATCTCCCGGATGCCGGTGATGATCGGGTGGTAGCGCTCCCTGAGCACCTTGCGCACGTCGGGGCGCCCGGCGGGGGTGCGTTCTTCGCGGGCGCTCAGGTCCTTGAGGTCGGCGCCCGAGGAGAACGCGCGGCCCGCGCCGGTGATGAGGACCGCGCGGACGCCGTCGTCGCCGGCGACGGCGCGGATCGCCTCGAGCAGGTCCACGCCCAGCTGGCGGTTCCAGGCGTTCATCGAGTCGGGGCGATTGAGCTCGATCTTCGCCGAGCCGTCGGGCGCCCGCAGGAGGTTGACGGTCTCGAAGTCCCGCGCCGGCTCGAAGTCGCTCATCGGCGGCACGGTATCCGCTGGCGGTCGGCGCGGTAGCGTAGAGGCATGGCACGTCCGGCCATCGGCATCTGCACCGCGGTGGAGCGCGCGCGCTGGAGCGTCTGGGACCAGCAGGCGCTGCTCCTGCCGCGCAGCTACGTCGACGCGGTCCAGCACGCCGGCGGCCTCGCGCTCCTGGTGCCGCCGGACCCCGAGGGCGAGCGCGACCCCGACGAGGTCCTCGACCTCCTCGACGGGCTGGTCCTGGCCGGGGGGGCCGACATCGACCCTGCGACCTACGGCGCCGAGCCCCACGCCGAGACCCACGGAACGGTCCCCGAGCGCGACAGCTTCGAGGTCGCGCTCGCGCGCCGCGCGATCGAGCGGGACATGCCGTTCCTGGGGATCTGCCGGGGGATGCAGCTGCTGAACGTCGCGCTCGGCGGGACCCTGCTCCAGCACCTGCCCGAGAGTCACGGCCACCACGAGCACCGCCGCGTCGTCGGCAGCTTCGACGGCGCCGACCACCAGGTGCGCCTCGCCGACGGCTCGCTCGCCCGGCGGGAGGCCGGCGAGCGGTTGCACGGCACGAAGTCCCACCACCACCAGGGCGTCGACCGCATCGGCGAGGGGCTGGTCGTCAGCGGCTGGTCGATGCTCGACGAGCTGCCCGAGGCGATCGAGCTGCCGTCGAAGCGCTGGGTGCTCGGCGTGCAGTGGCACCCCGAGGCCGACGAGACCAGCCGCCTCATCGCGGGGCTCGTCGAGGAGGCCAGCGGACGCGCCGGTCGCGGCGCGGCGGCCGCCTGACCGGGCTCAGGCGGCGGCGCGCGCCTTTGCGAGTCCCGCCCGGGCACGGGATACGAGCGCCTTGGAGCCCCCGGCCGACACCCTCAGCGTCCGGGCGATCGACTCGTGCGACGAGCCGCCGAGCTCGTGCATGAGGAGCGCCGTGCGCTGGCGGCTGGGCAGCTCCTTGAGGTCGCCCACGAGCGCGTCGAGCTCCTCGCGGCGCAGCATCCGCTCGTACGGGTCGGCCGACGCGTCGTGCAGCGCGGCGATGTGCGGCGCCAGGTCGGTCGTGCGCGTGGGGCGGCGCAGGACGTCGAGGGCGCGGTTGCGCACGATCGCGTACAGCCAGGCGCGCAGCGCCATGTCGCGCTCGTCGGCGCGCAGGGCGCTCAGCGCGCGCACGAAGGCGTCCTGGACGACCTCTTCGGCGTCGTGGTGGGCGCCGCCGAGGACCTGGCGCGCGTAGGCCACCAGCCGCGCGCGGTAGCGGTCGTGGATGGCGTCGAACGCGCGGTCGCCGCCGGCGCGCACCAGCTCGACGAGCTGCTCGTCCGTCGCGGTGGCGTGGGCGGCGGGGTGGAGGACGATGGTGGTCATGCGAAGCGCTCCCTGCTGGCGAGTTCCGTTGGTGGATCCAGCTTCGAGCCGCGCCCGTGTGCCTCCCAGGGACCCGAGGTGTCCACCTCGCCACCCGAGGTGGACCATGTCTCACCCTGGGGTGGGTTGCGCCCGCGTTAATGCGACGCTGTCGGCCGGATGCCGGACTCACCCCTCCAGGCCCACAGCGCCTCGCCCACCGAGCTGCGCGACCGCATCGACGCCGAGCGCCTGGGGCGCCCGTTCCTGGTCCTGCGCGACGAGGAGGGTGCCCAGCGCCTCGTCGAGCTCGACGAGGCGCGCGAGCGCCTGAGCATCGGTCGCGGTGCCGGGAACGACGTTCCCCTGCCGTGGGATACGGAGATCTCGCGCCTGCACGCCGAGCTCGAGCAGATCGCCGGCGAGTGGACGGTCAGCGACGACGGGCTGTCGCGCAACGGCACGTACGTCAACGGAGCGCGCATCAGCGGTCGCCATCGCCGGCGCGACGGCGACGTCCTGCGCGTCGGCCGCACGGCGATCGCCTACCGGCGGCCGGCGGCCGAGGACTCCAACCCGACCAAGATCGCCGGTCGCCAGGTGTCGCTGCCCGACCTGCCGCCCACGCAGCGCCAGGTCCTGATCGCGCTCGCGCGGCCGTACAAGCACGACGAGTTCGCGGTTCCCGCCACCAACCAGCACATCGCCGGCGAGCTGCATCTCAGCGTCGACGCCGTCAAGTCGCACCTGCGTGCGCTGTTCCAGCGCTTCGGCATCGAGCACCTGCCCCAGAACCAGAAGCGCTCCCGTCTCGTCGCCGAGGCGCTGCAGTCAGGGCTGGTGTCGACCCGCGATCTCTAGCGGCGTGCGGCGAACCCTGCTGGGCCTGACCTGCGTCCTCGTCTCCGTCGTCGGGGCCTGGCTCGGCGTGCGGCTGGCGAGCCCGGGCGAGTACGAGACCTCGCTGGGCCGGGCGACGGTCCTGGCGACGCCGTCCTTCCACGGCGAGATCGACGCGTACATCCCGCTGGCCGACTGGGGCGTGCGCGCGCGCGCGTTCTCGGCGCCGCTGAGCATCCACATCGAGCCGCGCACCGTCGACCGCGAGGTCGTGCTGCGTGCCGCCTCGGGCGATCGGAGCCTGCTGTCGCAGACCCAGCACGACCTGCGCAACGCCGTCCGGCGCGCCGCCCTGCGCGCGGTGCGCTTCGCGCTCGGCGGGGCCGTGGTGCTGGCGGCGGTCGTCTCGCTGGCGCTGTTCGCCGGGGGCGAGCGTCGCCGCTGGGTCCTGGGCGGCCTGCCCGCCGCGGTGCTCGTGATCACGGTGGCGATCTGCGGCCTGACGCTCGCGCGGGCCAGCGCCACCTTCAACGAGGATGCGCTGGAACGGCCGACCTTCTATGCGCGCGGCGCCGAGATGGTCCAGCTCCTCGACGCCGCCGAGCACGCGCGGCGCGCCGGCGACGACTACAAGTCCAAGGTCCAGGGCGCGGTGCAGGGCTTCGCCTCGCTGCTGTCGGATCCGACCGCCGGGCTGGTCGCGGGAGACCGCAAGGCGCTGCTGGTCTCCGACCTGCACAACAACAGCTTCGCGCTGGATTCGCTGGGCGACTACGCCCGCGGCAAGCCGGTGTTCTTCCCCGGCGACTTCGGCAACACCGGCAACGCAACCGAGATCCAGGCGCTGGTCCCGCCGATCGCGCGGCTCGGCTCGCGGGTCATCGCCGTCTCGGGCAACCACGACTCCAGCGCGATGATGCGCGCGCTCGCAGGGCGCGGCGTGACCGTGCTGACCCGGCACGGCGTCCTGGGCCCGGATGGGCGCCACGGGGCCGAAAGCGTCAACGTCGACGGCCTCGACGTGGCGGGATTCGACGATCCGCTGGAGTGGCACGGGTCGCGCCCCGACGACCCGCGACGGATCTTCAGCTTCGGCGAGCTGAACGACGGCGGGGCCGCGGTGATCAATGCCCAACAGGCGCTGCTGAGCTGGTTCGACGGACTGCGCCGCCACCCGGACGTCGTGCTCATCCACCAGAACGGGCTCGCGCAGTACCTCGCCCGCACGCTGGCCCTGCGCGGGGACAAGCGTCCGCTGACCATCCTCACCGGCCACGACCACACCCAGCACGTCGACCGCCATGGTGCCGACGTCGTGGTCGACGCCGGGACCGTCGGGGCGGCAGGCATCTATGGCGTCGGGCAGAGCTTCGTCGGCCTAGCCGACCTGCACTTCTCCAGCCGGGACAACGCGCTGGACGCGGCCGATGTGATCGAGGTCGAGCCGGTCTCCGGCACTGCCCAGGCACGGCGCGTCGTCAACACGCCGTGCCGGCCGGCCGGCGGCGACTGTCAGCTGCTGGCGCCCGCTACGGACCGAAGTCGACCCGGGTGATCGTGCCCTTGGGCGGGCTCGTGACCCATGCGTGGCGGCCGCGGACGTCGACCGCGTTGGGGGTTCGTGTCGACCTCGACGGGATCGCCCACCTTCTTGCCGGTCGCCGTGTCGATGCGTGTGAGCGTGTTGTCGAGGCGGTTGGCGACCCATACCGAGCCGCCGCCGACCGCGATGCCGACGGGGGTGTCGCCCACGCGGATCGTCGACGTGCCCAGCGAGCCCATGTCGATGCGCGTCACCGTGCGCTCCCCGCTGTTGGCCACCCACACGGCGTCGCCGCCCACGGCGATGCCTGTGGGGTTGCGGCCGACGAAGATCCGCGCCTGCTGGCCCGTGCCGACATCGACCCGGGTCACGGTGTTCGCGTAGCGCCCGACCACCCAGACGGCGCCCGCCCCGACGGCGATGTCCTGCACGCCGTCGGGCATCTCGACCGTCTTCTGGATCGTTCGCTGCGTCGGATCGACTCGCACGATGAGCCCCGGGCGCGAGCGGATGCCGACCCAGACGCCGCGCTCGCCGGTGGCCACCGAGACGACCGGGCCCTGGGCCGGGAGCGGGATCGCGGCGCCATCCTGGCGGTGCGAGCCGAGCCCGATCGCGATGAGGGCGCGGGCGCCGTCGTCGGCGACCCACAGGTGCCCGAAGCCAGCGGCGGCCGACGAAGCCCCCCCGCCGACGCGCGGTCGTGCCGCGGCGCGCCTGCCCGAGGGCAGGATCGTCGCCAGCGTGTCGATGGGATGGCGAACGACCCACACGAGCCTGCCGGTCGCCACAACGTCGTTCGGCCGCCCGCCGACCTTGATCCTGCCGTTCGCGGGCACCGTTCCGGCCGGCGAGAGCGCCGGCGCCCGCGTCGGGCCCGCCGGCGTGGTCGCGCGATCGCGGGCCGGGCCGTCGTTGCCGCTGCCGCTGCCCGACAACACGATGATGGCCAGGGTCGCGAGGGCGAGCACCGGGACCACCGCGGCCGCGATCGTCCAGCCCCGGCGCAACCCGCCCGCCGCGGCGGTCGTGACGCCGGTGGCCGCGGGCTCCGGCTCTGAGGGGCTCACCGGCGCGCGCAGCGTCGGCGCCTCGGGCGAGGCGACGGTCTCCTCCTCGACGGGCGCCGCGGGGCCGACCGCGACGCGCCGCTCGGCGACGGTGGGAGCCTCGACGCCCGAGATCGCGGCGAGCGCAGCGCGCCCGAGGTCGCCCGCCGACTGGAAGCGATCGGCGGGGTCCTTGGCGAGCGCGCGCCGAAGCACCGCGTCGAGGGCCGGCGGCAGGCGCGCGACCTTGTCGCGCAGCGGCACAGGCGGGTCGTTGAGGTGCGCCCACAGGGTTGCCTCGTCGCTGTCGCGCTGGTAGGGGGGCTCGCCGGCGACGGCGTGGTACAGGACGCAGCCCAGCGCGTACACGTCGCTGCGGGCGTCGACGCGCTCGCCGCGGATCTGCTCGGGGGCGACGTAGCCCAGGGTGCCGACCCAGCCGCCCGAGCGCGTCGAGGCGGTATGCGAGTGCAGGCGCTTGGTCAGCCCGAAGTCGGTGAGGTAGGCGTGGTCGTCGGGTCCGAGCAGCACGTTGGCGGGCTTGACGTCGCGGTGCACGATCCCCCGCGCGTGCGCGGCGTCGAGCGCGGCGCCGACCTGGCTGACGATCCGCGCCGCGCGATCGGGCGCCAGCCGGCCTTCGGCCCGCACGAGGGTCCGCAGGTCGCTGCCCTCCACGTAGCGCATCGCGATGTACAGGTCGCCCTCGTGCTCGCCCGTGTAGAAGATCGGGATCACGTTGGGGTGGTCGATCGACGCGGCGGCGCGCGATTCGCGCATGAAGCGATCGCGGAAGTCCTGGTCCTGCGCGAGCTCGGAGGCGATGAGCTTCAGCGCCACCGTCCGCTCGAGGTCCAGCTGCAGGGCGCGATAGACGACGCCCATGCCCCCCCGGCCTGCGATGCCCAGGACACGGTGGCCGGCGAAGACCTCACCTGGCTGAAGCTCGGGCACCGTGGGTTTCTACAGGAGCCGTCAGCGGACCGCGCCGGAGACCAGGGCGGGCGTGCGGTCCACCGGCGTACCTATACTCCGCGCGCCGTGCGCACGTCGAGCGCCATCCGCGCGGCGGCCTGGGGGATCGTCGCCGTCGGGGTGGCAGCTCCGCTCGCGCGCCGCCGCCTCCGCCTTCCACCACCCGTGGTCACCGCCACCGCGGGCGCGGCGCCGTTTGCGCTGTGCGTCGCCGTCCGCCGCTCCACGGCGCGGGACGTCGCCACCTGCTGCCTGCAGATGTGGGCATACGTCGCGACCTACGAGATGCCCAACGACGATCCCGAGGCGCTGCGCCGGCGCGTCCGCGTCGGCTACCCGGTGGCGCTCGACAAGGTCCTCGGCCTGGGTGAGCTCCCTGGCGTCCGCCTGCAGCGGGCGCTCGCGGCGCCGGGCACGATCCGCCGCGCCGACGCCGTGCTCGTGTGGTGTCACTGGCTCTGGTTCCTGGTGCCTCACGGCAGCGTCGCCTACGTCCTCCTGCGCCGTCGCGAGCAGTTCCCCCGGGCCGCGGCGCTGACCTATGCCGTCTTCGACCTCGGGCTGATCGGCTATTGGGCGCTCCCGACCGCTCCGCCGTGGTACGCCGCCGAGCAGGGCGTGATCCCCAGCCCGGCTTCGGACCATCCCGCCATGCGGCGGATGATGCGCGAGCACGGGGAGGCGTTCTGGAAGGACGCGTGGGCCCCTCTATACGATGTGCTCGGAGGCAACCCGCTGGCCGCCATGCCCTCCCTGCACTTCGCCACATCCGTCATGGCCGCGCACCTGCTCTCGGACGCGGGACCCGTCGCGGGCGCGGTCGGATGGACGTACGCGGCGACCTTGGGCTTCGCGCTCGTCTACCTCGGAGAGCACTACGTCGTCGACCTGCTCGCGGGACTGGCGCTCACCGAGGGAGTGCGGGCGCTCGCGCCACGGGCCGCGCCCGTCGCCCGGCGCCTGTCCGCCGGCATACAGGCACTCGAGGCGCGGGCGCACGCATGACCCGGCGGGAGCAGGCGCCGCCGGACGATCCGCGCCTGCAGCACCCGGTGGCACGCCGCGAAGACCCGGGCCCGCTCCTCGCGGACCATCACGACGAGGAGATGCCGCGCCTCCAGATGACGCGGCGCACCCTGCTGCTCGGCGGCGCGTTCGTGACGACGATCGTCGCGTTCCTGTACTTCGTGCTGCCGCAGATCGAGGGCCTGGGCGACACGTGGAACCGCATCGAGCACGGCGACCCGGCATGGCTCATCGCCGCGATGGTGTTCACCGCCCTGTCCTTCGGCGGCTACGTCGTCATGTTCCAGCGCGTCTACGTGACCGGCGAGCGCGCGCAGCAGGTCGGCCTGCGCGAGAGCTACCAGATCACGATGGCGGGACTTGCGGCGACGCGCCTGTTCGCCGCCGGGGGCGCGGGCGGGATCGCGCTCACCGCGTGGGCGCTGCGCAGGGCCGGGATGCCGGCGCGCGTCGTCGCCGACCGCTCGGTCGCCTTCCTGGTCCTGACCTACGCGGTGTACCTGCTCGCGATGGTCGTGGCTGGTCTGGGACTGCAGTGGGGCTTGTTCGCCGGCCCCGCCCCGTGGGCGCTGACCGTCGTCCCGACGGTGTTCGCGATCATCCTGCTGGGCATCGGGCTCCTGGCGGGGCTCACCCCGACGGACCTCAACCGGCGCCTGGAGGACTTCGCGCGCCGCGGTGGGCGCCTGGCCCGCTTCTGGCAGCGCGCCGCGACGCTACCGGCCACGATGTCGGCGGGCGTGCGCATCGCGCTCGGCTATGTGCGCCATCTCGATCTCGCCGCCCTGGGGGCGCTGGCGTACTGGGGCTTCAACATCGCCGTCCTGTGGGCCGCGTTCCGGGCCTTCGGGCACTCGCCGCCGGGCGCCGTCCTCGTGATGGGCTACTTCGTGGGCATGCTCGGCAACCTCCTGCCGCTGCCGGGGGGCGTGGGCGGCGTCGACGGCGGCATGATCGGCGCGTTCATCGGCTTCGGCGTCGACGAGGGACTTGCCGTGGTCGCCGTCCTGACCTACCGGGGCTTCGCGTTCTGGCTGCCGACGGTGCCCGGCGCGATCGCGTACTTCCAGCTGCGACGGACGGTCGCCCGCTGGAGGCAGCGCGGGCGGGGCGAGCAGCTCGCTCCCGCTCAGGCGTGAGCGGGTAGGACGCCCGTAACGCCGTGGGCGGGTCGCGTACTATACAAAGTGAAGTAACGACGTATCCCCAACGAGGAACCACATGGCAGACGTCGAGAACGTGATCATCATCGGGAGCGGGCCGGCCGGCTATACCGCCGCGCTGTACACCTCGCGCGCGAACCTCGAGCCGCTCGTCATCGAGGGCTTCTTCTGGGGCGGCCTGCTCCAGCAGACGACCGACGTCGAGAACTACCCCGGCTTCCCCGAGGGCATCATGGGCCCGGAGATGATGCAGAAGTTCCGCGACCAGGCCGAGCGCTTCGGAACGCGCTTCATCACCGACCAGGCCACGAAGGTCGAGCTGGCGAATGAGCCGGGCGGCATCCACAAGGTGTGGGTCGGCGATGACGAGTACCGGGCGCGCACGGTCGTGCTGGCCATGGGCGCCGAGCACAAGAAGCTCGGCGTGCCCGGCGAGGAGGAGCTCGGCGGCGCCGGCGTCTCCTACTGCGCCACCTGCGACGCGGCGTTCTTCAAGGATCGCGACACCGTCATCGTGGGCGGCGGCGACAGCGCGATGGAGGAGGCGATCTTCCTGTCGAAGTTCGCCTCGAAGGTCTCGGTCGTCAACCGCCGTGGGGACTTCCGCGCCTCGAAGATCATGCTCGAGCGGGCGCGAGCCATCGACAACATCGACTTCGTCACCCCGTACGTCGTGGAGGAGTTCCACGCCGGCAACGGGCCCTACGAGCGCATCGCGCGCCTGCGCAACACCGAGAGCGGCGAGGAGCGCGAACTGCCGATCGGCGGCGCCTTCATCGCCATCGGCCACGAGCCGCAGTCAGAGCTCGTCGTGGGCCAGGTCGAGACCGACGAGGGTGGCTACGTGGTGACCCAGGGCAAGTCGACCCGCACCAACCGCCCCGGCGTCTTCGCTGCCGGCGACCTCGTCGACCACACGTACCGCCAGGCGGTCACCGCAGCGGGCTCCGGCACCCAGGCGGCGCTGGACGCCGAGTGGTACCTGCGTGACACGCCGCAGGTGCCCACTCCCGAAGGCCTGCCGGAGGGCGACCTCGCCGAGGCGCAGTGGGCGGCGCCGGCCGCCGCGTCGAGCACGACGCAGAAGTAGGCGCTACCGCTCCCCGAACAGCTCCCGGGCGGCCGCTGCCACGAGCTGCGGCTGCTCTTCGGGCACGAAGTGCCCGCAGTCCGGGACGATGTGCACGCGGATGTCGTCGGCGTGCTCTTCGACGCCTCGCAGCATCGAGGGCCGGACGACCGGGTCGCCCTGACCGACCATCAGCCGCGTGGGCACGCGCAGGCGGCGGTCACCGTAGCGTCCGGCCGAGACGGCGGGCAGCTCCCGCGTGAGGAACGTTCGGTAGAGGCATTTCGAGGCGCGAGCGCGGGCGGGGTCCTGCAGTCGACGGGCAAACGCGTCGAGGTCGGCCGCCGTCCATGCCTCCGGACGATGCGAGCCGTCCCTGATCACCCGCCGCACGAGGCCGGGTCGCGTCCGCAGCAGGTGCTCGCCGGCCGGGCCGGCCAGCACGACCTGGTAGGCCAGCCGCCAGGCGTGGACGAGCGAGCGCGGGCCGGGGCCGGCGAACGGCGCGGTGATGCCCAGCGCGAGGAAGGCGTCGAAGCGCTCGGGCGCGCGCAGGCAGGCGAGGAAGCCGGTCCAGGCACCCCAGTCGTGGCCGATCAGGCCGACGCGGTCCAGGGCCAGCTCGTCGAGCAGGCCGAGGAGGTCGGTGGCGAACTGCTCCTTGTCGTAGGCGCCGGGCGGCGCGTCGCTCCAGCCGAAGCCGCGCAGATCGGGGCAGATCAGACGGAAGTGCGGCGCCAGCAGTGGGATGACGTGGCGCCAGCAGTACCAGTGCTGGGGCCAGCCGTGCAGGAGCACGAGCGGCCTCCCGGCGCCGCTCTCGGCGATGTGCAGGCGCACACCGGAGATCGTCGCCTCGCGGTGTTCGACGCCTTCGACGGAGGGCAGGCCTGTCCACATG
>JAOPZW010000263.1 GCA_025963905.1 Solirubrobacterales bacterium
AGTAGCGCGACAGCAGATCGCGGACCTGCTCGGGATCGCGGTGCTCGGACATCGTCGTGAAGCCGACGAGGTCGGCGAACAGGATCGAGACCAGGCGTCGCTCGGACACCGCCGGCCCCGTCGCGGCGGCCACCCTGGCCGTCGCGGCCCCGGGGGCCTCGAGGGTGGTCCCGCACGCGCTGCAGAAGCGGTCGCCGGGCCCGGTCGGCTCGCCGCAGCTCGGGCAGGACGCGTCGAGCGCAGCACCGCAGTGGGCGCAGAATCGCCCCCCAGGCCGATGCTCGGCGCCACAGCCCGGGCAGTTCACCGGCGACGGTCCGTCGTCATCGTCGCGACGATACCGGCCCCCGCGCGGCAATACTGACCCACCATGGAACTGGGCCTCTACACCTTCGCCGAGCTGACCCCCGAACGGGCGGGGCCGGGTGCGAGCGGGACCGCCGACGCCTCGCAGCGCCTGCGCGACCTCCTCGAGGAGATCGAGCTCGCAGACCAGGTCGGGCTCGACGTCTTCGGCGTCGGCGAGCACCATCGCCCGGACTTCGCCGTCTCGTCGCCCGCCGTCGTGCTGGGCGCAGCTGCGGAGCGCACCCGGCGTATCCGCCTCACGAGCGCGGTCACCGTGTTGAGCTCCGACGACCCGGTCCGCGTCTTCCAGGACTTCGCCACCCTGGACCTGCTCTCGGGCGGCCGCGCCGAGATCATGGCCGGGCGTGGCTCGTTCATCGAGTCCTTCCCGCTCTTCGGCTACGACCTCGACGACTACGACGAGCTCTTCAGCGAGCACCTCGAGCTCCTGCTGAAGCTGCGCGAGACCGAGCGCGTCACGTGGTCGGGGCGCCACCGCGCCGCGCTCGACGATGCCGGTGTCTACCCGCGACCGCTGCAGGACCCGCTTCCCATCTGGATCGCCGTCGGCGGGACGCAGCAGTCCGTGGTGCGCGCCGGCCGGCTCGGGCTGCCGCTCGCGCTGGCGATCATCGGAGGGGCACCCGAGCGCTTCGTCGGCTTGGTCGACCTCTACCGCCAGGCCGGTGGCCGCTCGCTGCCCGTGGGCATCAACTCGCACACCTACGTGGCCGAGACCTCGCAGCAGGCGGCCGACGACTTCTTCCCCTCCTACGCCGGGATGATGAGCAAGCTCGGGCGCGAGCGCGGCTGGCCGCACATGACGCGCGCCCAGTTCGACCAGCTGCGCTCACCGCGCGGCGCGCTGGTGGTGGGCAGCCCGGCAGAGGTGGCCGAGAAGATCCTGTTCCAGCACGAGCTCTTCCGCCACGACCGCTTCCTCGCCCAGATCAGCGTCGGCACCATGCCGCACACCAAGGTGATGCGGGCGATCGAGCTGCTGGGGACCGAGGTCGCGCCGATCGTGCGCAAGGAGACCGAGCGCCGTGCCGCGCTCGCCGCGCCCGAGACGAGCAGCGCCTCGGCCTAGACGGTCGATTCCGAGCTATGCCGAGGCGCGCTTCTTGCGCTCGTGCGCCGCGTTGACCGTCGTCACCGGGTAGCCGAGGCCGGCGACACGGCGGGGCAGGTCGACGTGCAGCCAGTGCGACACGTGGCTGGGCAGCGTCGAGAGGATGATCTCGTCGTACGGCCGCGTCTCGAGCTCCTCGACGATGTCGTCGTAGGCGTTGGGGCTCGCCGCGACGCGGCCCTCGACATGGCCTCCGGCCGCCTCCTCGAGCAACGGCAGCGCCAGGGCCAGCACCTGCTCGCCGGCGTGGACGTCCTGGCTGTTGCGGTCGAACACCAGATGGTCGTCGGGGTTCGGCACGAGCAGGAAGAACGTGGCCCGCCCGGCGGCGGCGCGCTCGGCCACCGCCTCGATGAGCGCGGGGGTCGCCGCCGTCTTGTTGGCGACGACCAGGACGCGGGCGTGGGCGGGCGTGTCCATTGCGTGACTCCTTCGCGAGGCGGCTCAGGCCTCTTGGGGTGCTGTGTCCAGCCCCCGGTGGGCGGCGTGCCGTGACCCTGCCGGGTCGTCCGGGCCACCTTCGATGCGGTCCTTCTTGGTGACCGTGAGGTAGATGACCGTGAGCAGGATCGCGGTCAGGAAGATGGCGCTGGTGCCCGTCGTGCCGAGGGCGAGACCGCCGTCGTGGCGCGACTGCGAGAAGCCGTCGCCGAGCGATGCCCCCAGCGGGCGGGTCAGGATGTATGCCAGCCAGAAGCTCAGGACCGCGTTCAGCTTGAGGACCCGGTGGGCGAAGAACACGACCGCGATCAGACCACCGAAGATCAGCGCCGAGTTCCAGTAGCCCACGTTGAGCTTCTCCGCGGTGAGGTCACCGGCCGCGGTGCCGAGCGCGAACGTGAACAGGACGGTCAACCAGTAGAACGCCTCGCGCCGCGTCGTCACGATGGTGTGGATCGAGAGCGTCTTCTCGCTCGCGTACCAGGCCCCGAAGGTCGCGATCAGGGCGAGCGCGAAGATCGTCGTGCTCGTCGGAAGGCTGACTCCGTAGTTCTCGACGAGGTTGTCGGTGATGAGCGTGCCCACCACGCTGATGAGGACGACGGCCAGCCAGTAGATCCCCGGGACGTACTGCCGGAGCCTGAACTGGAAGAACAGCCCGATGACCAGGACGCCGCTCATGATGTACGTCGTGTTGGTCAGGCCGAAGCCCAGGTTGTCGTTCAGGTAATCGGCAAAGGTCTCGCCGACCGTCGTGCACAGGATCTTGATGATCCAGAAGTAGATCGTGACTTCTGGAACCTTGTTCAGGAGCTGCCGGCGACGGCCGAAGGTGCTGTGCTGCGTCGTGGTGCTCATGGGGCGAGGGTGGCACAGGCGTCCTGAGCGCCACCTGAACGGCGCGCCGCCGGGACCGCTCAGCGGGTACGGCGCCGCGCGAGGTCCAGGAACGCCCGGACGACGGGCGGCTGGCTCCGGGCGCGGTAGCCGACGGCCAGGCGGACCATGTGCGCTCGGCCCTTGAGCGGGCGGTAGACGACACCCGTCCGGTTGAGGCTGACGAGCGAGGCGGGAACGAGCGTCACTCCGAGGCCCGCGGCGACCAGGCCGACCGCCGTCGGCAGCTCGGTGACCGTCTGCACCACGTGGGGCGCGACGCCGGCAGCGGCGAGCGTCGCCTCCGTCGCCGTGTACATGCCCGGCGCGTCGATCGGAGAGAGGCTCACGATCGCCTCGTCACGCAGGCGCCGGACGTCCACGCGGGCGGTCCCGGCCAGGGGATGGCCGGCGGGCAGCGCGACGACGAGCGGCTCTTCGAACAGGGTCTCGACGGTGATGCCTTCGGCGGCCACGGGCGGGCGGAGGAAGCCGATGTCGATCTCCCTGGTCTGCAGCGCCGGCATCTGGGCCGCGGAGGCCATCTCGCGCAGGCGCACGCGCACGGCGGGGTGCTCCTCGCCGAAGGCGCGCAGGAGCTCGGGCACCAATCCGTACATCGTCGAGCCCACGAACCCGATCGACAGGTCCCCCATGTCTCCACGGGCGACCTGGCGAGCGGTGGCGACCGCGTGCTCGGCCGCGCCCAGGACGTTGTAGGCCTCCGCCAGGAACGCCCTGCCCGCCGTCGTCAGCGACACGCCCCGCCGGTCACGTACGAGGAGCTGGACCCCGACATCGTCCTCGAGCGCCCGGATCTGCTGGCTGAGCGGCGGCTGGGACATGTGCAGGCGCTCGGCGGCCCGCCGGAAATGCAGCTCCTCGGCGACCGCGATGAAGTACCGGAGGTGGCGAAGCTCCATGGCTGCGGATGATACGCCCCGGCTATCACACACCAGGGTTCTGATATTGGAAACCGGCGGCGGGTGTCCGTACCCTCAGACGAGCGAGGTCAACTCTCCACCTTGCACACGGACGGCCCTCATATCCTGGCCATCCGGACTCTCCTCCTCGACGAAGGCCGCTCTTTCGAGCGGCCTTCGTCTTTCCGGTACAGGGCGATGCGGGGCGAGGCGCTACGCCAGCCCGTTGCGCTTGGCGACCCGGAGCAGCAGGTCGGGGTCGTCCGAGATCATGCCGTCCACACCGAGGTCGATGACCCGCTGCATCGTCGCCTCGTCGTCGATGGTGTACGGGACGACTCGCAGGTGGTCGTGGCGCTGGAGGACGTCCACGGTCGGCCCGTGGAACATCGCCGGGTCCTCCTTGAGGTACCAGTCGCTCGAGTCCACGTGGCCCAGGTTGGGATCGTGGACCTGCCAGTTGGACGACACGACGTCGGCGTTGGCCAGCGTCACCATCTTGCCGAGGTCGCGCCACTGCCACCAGTCGATCCCGTTCGTCCACGGGCTCTTCACCGACGGGTCCCCGACGACAGCCTCCAGCGAGCACTCGTCGGCCAGGCTCGCGCAGTCCGGCCGCCCGTACTGCCACACGAGCGCCACCGTCTCGATGTGCGGGTCGAGCTGCTTGGCGAGCATGATCGTCCGCCAGTCGAAGGACTGGATCATCGCCCGGTCCTCCAGGCCGTTGGACCGGATGGCATCCACGAGCTTCTGGGTGAACACGTCATAGGGGACCGTGTCCTGGACCAGCGGGCTGATCTTCGTCTCGATGTTGAAGCGGACGGGGTACGTGGCGTGCTCGCGCACGTAGTCGAACAGCTCCTGCAGCGTCGGCATCTGGGTGGGCACGCGGACCTGCTTCGGGAAGCCCGGGTCGGTGAACCCGCAGTCCAGCGTCTTGATCTCGGCGAGCGTCAGGTCCTTGATGAGCTTGCCGGCGTAGGGGTACATCGGGTCCCCGGGGAACGCCGGCCCGGTGTCGTGGCAGTGCGTCGGGTTGATCGCGCGGTTGTGGGAGATGACGAGGACGCCGTCCTTCGTCACGCCGGTGTCGGTCTCGAGCGTGGTGACGCCGCGATCGAGGGCGTACTGGAACGCCGGGAGCGTGTTCTCCGGACGGTAGCCGCGCGCCCCGCGGTGGCCCTCCACGTCGAACGGCGACGGGTAGGCGCGCGGAAGCGAGAGGCCCTTCGACGCGACGACGCGCCGCAGCCGGTCGGGGTAGTCGCTGATGATGCCGTCGACGCCACGGTCGATCAGGGCGGCCATCGTCTGCTCGTCGTTGACCGTCCACGGCACCACGAGCAGTCCGCTCTGCTTGGCCGCGGCGATCAGCGGATCGGTCAGGTCCTGGTAGCGCGGGGACAGCACCTTCGCGCCGACCGACTTGGCCGCCTCGGCGAGGCTGCCGCCGCTCCACGCGTCGGGCGCGATCGGCACGCCGGCGGTCCAGGGCGTCCCGGGGTAGATCGTCGACGACTGCGCCAGGGCGACCGTACGCAGGCCGGCCATCTGCTTCTTGGCCTCGACGAGGGTGCGCCAGTCGAACGACTGCAGCATGCTGCGTTGCGTCATGCCGTGATCGCGTATGACGCCCAGCACCTTGCGCGTGAACGTCACCGGGTCGATCGTGTCGCCGGGAAGCGTCGGATCCACCTTCGTCTCGATGTTGAACTGGACGTCGCCGGCGCCGTAGCGATCGGCCAGGGCGAAGACCGATGCGAGCGTCGGCATGTGCGTGCCCGGAACGGACTCCTGCGTGCCGACGAACGGGTCGGTCGCCGGGTCGGCCGGGTGACGCGTCCCGCAGTCCAGCGTCTGGATCTGCGCGAGCGTCAGGTCCTTGATGAGCTGGCCGACGTCGTGGTTCGTGCCGGTGTCCTGGCACTCCAGCGAGGAGATCCGCCGCTCATGGCTGACGACGACCTGACCGTCCTTCGTCACGCCGGTGTCGAGCTCGAGCGTCGTCACGCCGAGCTGCAGGGCCTTGCCGAACGCGGCGAGCGTGTTCTCGGGCCGCAGCCCGCGGGTGCCGCGGTGGCCCTCCACGTCGAACGGTCGTTGCGGGTGCGCCGGGGAATCGGCGCTCGCGAGCGGGGCTGCGGCCCCCAGCACGAGCAGCGCGAGTGGCAGCCCGATCATGCGACGGATGGTCCCTGCGGTCATCAACGCCTCCAAGGTCGTGTGGCCGCGGAGGGTGCCGATCGCGGCGGCCACCGCCGTTAACCGCTTGAAAGCATCCTGTGGTCAGGCTGTGAACGAGCGCCGCGCGCGGCGGCCGGGGCGGTCAGCTCGCGCCGACGGCGGCGTCGACGTCGGCCAGCGCGCGATCGAGCAGCGGGCCGGCCTCGGCCCGGGCCTCCGGGATGCGGATCCGGTCGGCCATGAACCGCAGCTTGTCGATCGCGCGCTCGGGCGGCGTGCCGTTGCGCACCCAGGCGACGGTCACGCTCGAGAGCGTCTCCAGGAACGACAGCGAGTCGGCCGCCTGGAGGACGTCGGCCTCCTCCCAGCCGCCCTCCTCGTGCACGAGGATCAGGCGCCGGACCTCGTCGACGAGCCCGGAGGGCGCGCCGTGCTCGCCGAGCCAGCGCGCGGCGATGGTGGCGGCTCGCTCCTGGTGCCAGCGCAGGTAGCCCGGGTTGTCCCAGTCGCCGGCCGGATCCCAGGGGCACTCCGGGTCGGGGAACGCGCGCTCGACGTCGTGGAGCACCGCGGCGATGCGCAGCGCCTCGCCTGCCTCGGGCTCCAGGACGACAGCCCAGTCGCGGGCGCGCACCAGGTGCCGCGCATGGGGATGGACCTCCTCGATCCAGCCCTGGGCGCGTGCCTCGAGGTCGCTCATGCGGTCACCGGCCGGGCCTGCAGGACGTACAGGCGGCCGCCGCCGATCGCCCATTCGACGTCCTGGGGGACTCCCAGGTGCTCCTGCAGGCGGCAGCCGAGCTCCGCCAGCTGGGCCAGCATGGCGTCGTCGACCTTGCGCCGGCCGCCCTCCTCCGGGCTCAGCGCCAGCTGCTCGACCCCGCCCCCGGCCACGCCGCGGATCATGAACGGCTGCGTCGCGATCGTCTCGCGCGCCACGCGGCCGTCGCGCTTGAGCACGTAGTGGTCGGGGGTCACCTCGCCCGAGACCACCGCCTCGCCGAGCCCGAGGACGGCCTCGACCAGGATGCGGTCCTTGCGGCCCTGGACCGGGTCGACGGTGAACATCACGCCGGCGACGTCCGCCGGCACCAGCTCCTGCAGGACGACCGCCATGCCGAGATCGTCGAGCGAGCCCTTGCGAGCGCGATAGAACAGCGCGCGCTCGGTGAAGAACGACGCCCAGCAGTCGTGGATGCGCGCGACGACCTCGTCGCCGCCGCGCACGTTGAGGTAGGTCTCCTGCTGCCCGGCGAAGCTCGCGGCGTCGCCGTCCTCGCTCGCCGCGCTCGAGCGCACGGCCACGGGCGCGTCGTCGCCGAGCTCGGCGTAGCGCGCGCGGACGTCGCGCTCCACCGCCTCGGGCAGCCGCGCGCTGCGCATGATCTCCTGCGCCCGCGCCGCGCAGGCGGCCAGCTGCGACTCGTCGCCGGCCGAGGCGATCGCCGACCGCAGCTCGGCGGCACGCTCGCCCAGCGCGTGCTCGAGCGCGTCGCAGCACACGACGAAGCCGGGCGGGACCGGCAGCCCCATGGCGGCCAGGCGGGCGAGCGATGCACCCTTGCCGCCGGCCTCGCTGACATCGGTGCAGTGGTCCTCGGCTAGCGACAGAACCTGCGTCATGACCGCCTCCTCCTCCGGCGGCGGGCCCGGCCTCCGATGACCACCAGGGGTCCGTCGATGACGAACAGCGGCGCGCGCCGCGGCCGCCGGCCGCCGCGCAACGCCCCGAGCAGCGCGAGGAACCCGGCGAGCCCGGCGGCGGCCGGGACCAGGCGCCTGAGCAACGCGTCGCGGCCGGCGACCGTCAGGTCGAGCACGTCGTCGTCGCGCCGCGCGGCGCGGTCGTCCGC
>JAOPZW010000265.1 GCA_025963905.1 Solirubrobacterales bacterium
TGGATGGGGGAGCGCCCCGACGAGCTGTGGATCGGCCACCGCGACGAGCCCAACCAGCTGCTGCTGCGCGACCCCGCGCTGCTCACTCCGGCCGCGGGCGCGCTGGCGTCCGTGCCGGGCGGGCACGCGGAGGGCTTCGAGAACACGTTCCGCGAGCTCTACCGCGCGGTCTATCGCACGGTCGCCGCCGGCGGACCGCCGGACGAGCCCGACTACCCGACGTTCGCCGACGGCCACGAGGAGACGCTGATCGGCGAGGCCATCGCCGCCAGCGCCCGCGAGGGCCGCTGGGCGGACGTCGACCGCACCACGCACACGGAGGCCTCGACATGAAGCTCGGACTGCTGACCGCCGCGTTCCCGACGCTCGGCCTCGAGGAGGTGGCCGACTGGGCCGCCGCCAACGGGTTCGGCGCGCTGGAGGTGGCGTGCTGGCCGTCGGGCCAGGGCGCGGCGCGCCGCTACGCGGGCGTCAGCCACATCGACGTCGACGCGCTCGACGACGACGGCGCGCGGCGCATCGTCGAGCTGCTGGCCGAGCGCGGCCTGCACATCTCGGCGCTGGCCTACTACCCCAACCCGCTGGACCCCGACCCCGATGCCGCGCAGGCCGCGGCCGAGCACCTGCGCAAGGTGATCGTGGCCGCCGAGCGCCTCGGCGTGGAGGTCGTCGGCACGTTCGTGGGCCGCGACAAGGCGCGCGGGGTCGAGGAGAACCTCGAGCAGTTCGGCCGCGTGTGGCCCGAGCTCGTGCGCTTCGCCGCCGACCACGGCCGGCGGATCGCGATCGAGAACTGCCCGATGATCTTCAGCCGCGACGAGTGGCCGGGCGGCGCCAACCTGGCCTTCGCCCCCGCGATCTGGCGCTCGATGTTCGAGATCGTGCCGGACGCGAACTTCGGCCTGAACTTCGACCCCTCTCACCTGGTGTGGCAGTTCATCGACTGCCCGCGCGCGATCCACGAGTTCGGCGAGCGCATCTTCCACGTCCACGCCAAGGACGTGGAGGTGCGGCCCGACGGGCTGTACGAGTGGGGCGTGATGAGCGCCGGCGTCGGCTGGCAGGTCCCGCGCCTGTGCGGCCTGGGCCAGGTCGACTGGGGGGCGTTCTTCGGCGCCCTGTACGCCGTCGGCTACGACTTCGTCACCTCGGTCGAGCACGAGGACCGCGCGTTCGAGGGCAGCGTGGATGCGGTCCAGCGCGGATTCCTCATCGCCCGCGACAACCTTGCTCCGTTCATCCATTGAAGTGGCCCCGGTCATGGATCCCGCCGCGTTTGGGGGGCGTCTCGCCGTCCGTGGCGGCGTCCTCGAACATTCACGTGCCAGGGGCACGCAACATGTTCTGCGTCCTGGCCACGAACGACGATCCGCGCCCCAAACCCGACGCGACCCATGACCGAGACCACTGAGACCACTGAGGCCGCTGTGACCGCGTACGACCTCGTCTCGATGGGCCGGATCGGCGTGGACCTCTACCCCGAGCAGATCGGGGTCCCGCTCGAGCACGTGCGCACCTTCCGCAAGATGCTCGGCGGCAGCGCGACCAACGTGGCCGTCGCGGCGGCGCGCAACGGGCGGCGGGCGGCGATCGTCACCCGGGTCGGCGACGACGGCTTCGGGCGCTTCTGCCGCGAGGCCGTGGCCGCGTTCGGCATCGACGACCGCTACGTCGGGATCCACCCGACGCTGCGCACGCCGCTCGCCTTCTGCGAGATCCACCCCCCGGACGACTTCCCGCTCCTGTTCTACCGCGAGCCGCGCGCGCCCGACCTCGAGCTGACGGTCGACGAGCTGGACCGGCCGGCGATCGAGTCGGCGCGGGTGCTGTGGACGACCGGCACCGGCCTGAGTGTCGAGCCCAGTCGCACGACGACGCTCACGGCGATGTCGTGGCGCGCGGCCGACGCCATCACGATCCACGATCTCGACCACCGGCCGATGTTCTGGCCGTCCCTGCAGGACGCGCGCGACTTCGGCCGCGAGGCGGTCTCGCGGGCCACCGTCGCGGTCGGCAACCGCGAAGAGGCGTCGGTGGTGGTGGGGGAGGGCGAGCCGCGCGAGCTGGCCCGGCGACTGCTCGACCTCGGCGTGAGGCTCGCGATCGTCAAGCTCGGGCCGCTTGGGGTGCTCGCGATGACGCGCGACGAGGAGGTCGTCGTGCCGCCGATCCCGGTCGACGTCGTCAACGGCCTCGGCGCCGGCGACGCCTTCGGGGGCGCCCTCGTCCACGGCCTGCTCGCCGGCTGGCGGGTCGAGCGCACGGTGCGCTACGCCAACGCCGCCGGTGCGCTGGTCGCGGGCCGGCTGGGCTGCGCGGACGACATGCCGCTGGCCACGGAGATCGAACAGCTGCTCGCCGGCGCCGACGCGGCCACCTCGCGATGAAGGGTCTGGCGAAGCTCGCGCCCGGGCCCGGTCAGATGGCGATCGCCGACCGCGACGAGCCGCGCGCCGGCGCCGGCCAGGTGGTCCTCGACGTGCTGGGCACCGGGATCTGCGGAACCGACCTGCACATCCAGGCCGGCGAGTACCCCAGCGTGCCGCCCGTGACGGTCGGCCATGAGGTCTGCGGGCGCGTCGCCGAGCTCGGGCCGGGCGTCGAGGAGGCGTGGGTCGGGGAGCGTGTCGTGGCCGAGACCTACTTCTCGACGTGCGGGCATTGCGCGATGTGCCGGGGCGGGCGCGGCAACATGTGCGCCGAGCGCCGCTCCATCGGCACGCACGTCGACGGCGGCTGCGCGCCGCGCCTCGTCCTTCCGGCGGCCAACCTGCACCGGGTGCCCGCGTGGGTCGACGACGCGGCGGCCAGCCTCTCCGAGCCGCTGGCCTGCGTCTGCAACGCACTCCTCGATCCCGCGGTCATCGGGGCGGGCGACGAGGTCCTCGTCATCGGGCCGGGGGCGATCGGCCTGCTCGCCGCGCAGGTCGCGCGCGCGTGCGGCGGCCGCGTCACCGTGCGGGGCACCCCGCGCGACGGCGCGCGGCTGGCGCTGGCGCGGGAGCTCGGCTTCGCCACCGAGGTCGCCGGCGGGGACGATCCCGCGCCCGACGCCGACCGGCCTCGAGCGCCCGCGGTCGTGGTCGAGTGCTCGGGCGCCGGCCCGGGCGTCGCGCACGGCCTCGCCGCGCTGCGCCGCCGCGGAACGCTCGTGCAGATGGGGCTGCGCGGCGCCGACCTCACGGTCCCGTGGGACCTCATCTGCTACCACGAGCTCGC
>JAOPZW010000290.1 GCA_025963905.1 Solirubrobacterales bacterium
GGAGCGCCGCGCTGATGCGCACGACCTCCTGGAACTCGTCGAACGCGATGACGCACGGGCGCCCGGTGCGCTCGTGGATGCGCCGCGGCAGCGCCAGGCGGTCCAGCAGCCCCGGCGACCCGGCCTGTGGCTGCGCCTTCACGCCGACCCCGGCCGGCGCCGCCGCGACCGTCGGGTGCAGCGTGCGCACGACGCCGTCGAACCACCGGCGCAGCCGCCCGTCGAGCTGCGCGGCGTAGGCGCGCTCGATGCGCTGGGCAACGTCGGCCGACGTGATGCAGCCCAGGAAGTTGACCTCGATCGGGACGGCTCCGTCGCGTTCGGCCGCCGCGAGCGCGGCGCGCAGCAACGACGTCTTGCCGAACCGCCGCGGACCCTCCAGGCGGCTGTTGCGCCCGTCGCCGGCACGGTCGCGGAGGGCGCCGAGCTCGGCCGTGCGGTCGATGAGGTCCTCGGCGCCGACGGGCTCTTCGTACACGAAGGGGCTCGTCACGGTGCTGATAGTAGCACCAAAGAGTTCTTGCTCAAGTACCGCTGAAGTGCTGCTGCCAGCACCTCACGGTGCTTCGGGCGGCCCGCCCGCTCAGGCGCCCAGCCGCTCGACGCGGTACGTCTGCCGGCCCCGCGGCGTGGACACCTGGACGTCGTCGCCCGGCGCGCGGCCCATGAGCGCCTGGGCCATCGGGCTCTCGATCGACAGGCGGCCCTGGCGCAGGTCGGCCTCGGTGGGCCCCACCAGCGTGAACGTGCGCGACGTGCCCGTGGGGTCGACGACATGGACCGTGCTGCCGAACCCCACGACGCGGGATCCCTTGTCCGTCTCGGTCACGACGGCATTGCGCAGGCGCTCGGCCAGGCGCGAGATCCGCGTCTCCAGGTGGGCCTGGTCCTCCTTGGCGATGTGGTACTCGGCGTTCTCCTTGAGGTCACCGAGCTCGCGGGCGGCGAGGATCCGCTTGGCGATCTCGCGGCGCGCGTCGCCCTCCAGGCGCTCGAGCTCGGCGCGCAGCTCCTTGAGTCCCTCGGCGCTGATCGCCTCGCCGGGGCGATCCTGGGCGCTCACGCGGCCACCGATCCGGCACCGACCGGGTAGCGCCGGCGCAGCTCGTAGAGGGTGGTGCGCTCGGCCGCCGGGCGCCCCGCCGCGTGGGCGGCGGCGATGAGGTCGGCCGGGTCGAGCCTGACGCCGTGATAGCTGCCGGCCATGCGGCTGATGGACTCCTCCATGAGGGTGCCTCCGAGGTCGTTGACGCCCCAGCGCAGGGCTTCCGTGGCGACGTCGAGGCCCATCTTCACCCACGACGCCTGAACGTTGGGGATCGTCCGCCCGAGCGCGAGGCGGAAGACGGCGGTGTGCTTGAGGTTCTCCTCCCGCGAGATCTCCTCCACGCCGTGCGTGCGCCCCAGCAGCGTGTGGAACGGGATGAAGCTCAGCGGCACGAACTCGGTGATCCCGCCGGTGCGCTCCTGCAGCTCGCGCACGACGCGCATGTGCTCGGCCAGCTCCCACGGCTCCTCGATGTGGCCGAACATGACCGTGCTCGTCGAGCGCAGTCCGGCATGGTGGGAGGCCTCGATGATCTCGACCCAGCGCGCGACGGGCAGCTTGTTGGGACTGATGCGCGCGCGCACGCCGTCGTGAAGCACCTCGGCGGCGGTGCCCGGCGTCGAGTCGAGGCCGGCCTCGCGCAGGCGCGCGAAGACCTCGCCTGGCGCCAGGCCGGAGATGTCGCACATGTGCGCGATCTCCATCGGCGAGTAGGCGTGGACGTGCAGCTGCGGCGCCACCTCCTTGATGACGCGCAGCCAGCCCAGATAGTCCTCCAGCGCCCAGTCGGGGTGGATGCCCGACTGCATGCAGATCTCGGTGGCGCCGAACTCCACGGCCGCCTGCACGCGGTCCACGAAGTCATCGCGGTCGTGCTCGTAGGCGTCCGGCGAGCGCTTGCCCTGGCCGAAGCCGCAGAACGCGCAGCCCACCACGCAGACGTTGGAGACGTTGATGTTGCGGTTGACCACGAAGGTCACCGTCTCCCCCGCCTCCTCGGCGCGCAGTTCGTCGGCGGCCTGGCGGAGGTCCTCGATGGCCTCCGGGCGGGTCTCGGCGAAGAGGGCCGTGAGCTCATCCGCGCTGAGCGCCTGCCCGGCGCGCCCGCGGGCGATCGCGCCCGCCACCAGGTCGGGACGGATCGGCCGCGGGGGATCGGTGCGGCCCGACCCGCTGCGCGGGATGAACGAACAGTAGCGGCTCTTGATGACGTCGAGCACGCCCTGGGCCACCCACCCCGCCTCCGTGTACTGCGGGTAGACGCACAGGCGCTCGGTCAGCGCGACGCCGTCGGCGGCCAGGCGCTTGCGGACCTGGTGTGGCGAGGGGAACGGATGCTCGGGCGAGATGTGGTCGCCGTTGGCCGACAGCCCGCCCAGGTCGGTGGCCCCGGCCGCGACGAGCTCGGGCCACCAGTCGGCCAGGTTCGGGGGCACTTGGATGCCGACGCCCGGCAGCACGCGGCGAGCATGGGCGATCAGGTCCTTCATGTCGTCGATCGTCACGTCGGTCGCCCAGTCCGGCCGCGCGAGCGACGGCGCCTGGCCCACCCCGGTGCGCCAGTAGCTGCGCGCGGCCTCGTCGGCGATCTGCGCGGGCTCCTCGCCGTAGTAGCTCTGGTGGGGGACGAAGTTCTGCAGGATGACCTCTTGCAGGTGGCCGTGCTCCGCGTGCACGGCCGCGAGGGCGTCCAGCGCGGCGAGGCGATCGGCCGCGGTCTCGCCGATGCCGACGAGGATCCCGCTGGTGAACGGGATGCGCAGCTCGCCGGCAGCGCGGATGCACTCCAGGCGCCGCGCCGGGTCCTTCGTCGGCGAGCCCTGGTGGGCGACCAGGTCGTCGCGGACGGACTCGAGCATCAACCCTTGCGACGCGGTCACCTCGCGCAGGCGCGCCAGGTCGGCGGCGCTCAGGACGCCGAGGTTCGTGTGGGGAAGCAGCCCGCGCTCCAGCGCCCGCTCGCACGTCCACACGACGTACGCCGTGAAGTCCTCGTGTCCGTACGAGGCCAGGCGCGCGGCGACCTCGTCGTTGACCTCGGGCCGCTCACCGGTGAGGACCAGGAGCTCCTTGACATTGCGCTTCGCGGCGCCGTCGAGGATCCCCAGCACCTCGTCGGGTGCGTACAGGTGGGCCCGGTGGGTCTTGAACGCGCAGTACTTGCAGAAGCACTGGCACGTGCGCGACAGGGAGAGCGTGAGGTTCCGGGAGAAGGTGACGCGACGCCGCACCATCGCCAGTCTACGGAGCGGCGGTCGCGGGCCGGTCTACGGCTTCGTCGACCTAGGCCAGGTCACTAGGCTGCACGGCCGATGCCACGTCGCCGCCTCCTGACCGCGCTGCTCGTGGTGGCCGCGCTGGCGGTCGCGGGGTGCGGCGGCGCCTCGCCGAAGGCCGCCGAGCGGTCCGCGACGCTCGTGCTCGATTTCACCCCCAACGCGGTGCACACGGGCATCTACACCGCCCTCGCGCGGAACTTCGACCGCGCCGAGCACGTCGCGTTGCACGTGCAGGCGCCGTCGTCGTCCACGGATTCGGTGAAGCTGCTGCTGTCCGGGCGCGCGCAGTTCGCGGTGCTCGACATCCACGACCTGGCGCTGGCGCGCGCCAAGGGCCGCGACGTCGTGGGCGTCATGGCGCTGGTCCAGCGCCCGCTCGCCGCGGTCCTGGCCCAGCCGGGCATCCGGCGCCCGCGCGACCTCCAGGGGCGGCGCGCCGGCGTGACCGGCCTGCCCAGCGACGATGCGGTCCTGGCCTCGATCGTGCGCGGGGACGGCGGCGATCCCCGTCGGGTGCGCAAGGTGACGATCGGCTTCCAGGCCGTCAGCGCCCTGCTCGGCCGCCGCGTCGACGCGGCGACGGCGTTCTGGAACGTCGAGGGCGTGGCGCTGCGCCAACGCCGGCCGGCCGCGCGCGAGTTCCGCGTCGACGACTTCGGCGCCCCCGCCTATCCCGAGCTCGTCCTGTGCGTCGCGCGCCACACGCTCGACGCCGACCGCCCGCTCGTGCGCGCGACGGTGGCGGCGCTGCGCCGGGGCTACCGCGCCGCGATCGCCGACCCGCGGGCGGCGGTCGGCGCCCTTGTCAGCCGGGTCCCCGGCACCGACCGCGCCGAGGTCCAGCGCGACTTCGACGCCGTGGCGCCGAGCTTCACCGACGGCTCGCCGTTCGGCGCGCTGAACGAGGCCCGCCTGCGCGCGTGGGCCGCGTGGGAGGCGCGCTTCGGGATCGTCGCGAGCCCGCCCGACGTGCGGCGCGCGTTCGCCTTCGGGCTCTGAGCCTGGATCCACCGATTCTCGCGGCGAATCCCAGCCGTGGATCACGGCCCAGCGCCGATCGGCGGCTTCCAAAGGGACCACCCTGTGGGTGCGCCGCCGATCGGGCGGGCGGGTCCGACTCGCGCCCACGGCAGGGATTCATCCACGATGATCGGTGGATCCAGGCTGAGTCGCGCTCAGCGGCCCGCGGCGAGCGCCGACACGAGCGCCGCGCCCTCGCGGTGCATCCGCGAGCGCGGCACGACCTGGTCGAAGCCCGCGGCCAGCGCGCGCTCGCGCACCTCGGGCTCGACGTGAGCGAAGAAGCCCAGCACGCGGATGCCGTGCAGCTCTCCGCCGGACTTCAGCGAGTCGACGATGCCGACGCCGTCCAGCGCGTCGGTGGTGAGGTCCACGACGAGGACGTCGATGCCGCTGGACTGCTCCCAGACATCGGGCTCGGAGCTCAGGAGGTCGACCTCGTGGCCCGCCTGCTCGAGCGCCGCCTGCACCTTGGAGCCGAACAGCAGGTCGGGGATCAGGGCGGCGACGCGGGCCACGGCGCTACTGCGCCCGCAGGCGCCGGAACTCCTGGCGCGCCGACTCCGGCCGGCCCCACATCTGGGTGACCTCGACGCGACCGCTGCGCACCTCGCGCACCGCCATCTCGCCCGCGATCCCGGCGTTGTCGAGCAGCTTCAGCGCCGCGTGCACCGCCGGCACGGCGGCGGCGTGGCCGAAGCGGTGGGCGACGAGCACGCGCCAGTGCCAGTCGTAGCGGGAATACGGCTGGGCGTTGCACGTGACGAGGTACACGGCGGCCGAGCGGTAGCGGCTCTCGTCCTCGATGCGCAGGTCGAACTCGAGGTCTGTCCAGTCGTCCGGGAGCGAGTCGACGATCTGCTGGAAGGTCTCGGCAAGGGCCATCGCCTCTCAGCCTAGTGATTCAGCCGGTGCGGCCACCTATCCGAGGAACGTCCTGAAGATCAGGAAGCCGTTGAGGGCGATGATGAGCGCGGCGACGACCGATGCGCCCACCGTCGTCACGCCCCGGTTGACGAGCGCGCCCATCACGTCGCGCCGGCGCGTGAGCAGGACCAGCGGCACGAGCGCGAACGGGATGCCGAACGACAGGACGACCTGGCTGATGATCAGCGAGCGCGACGGATCGAGCCCGATGGCAAGCACGATCAGGGCGGGCGTCATGGTCACGACCCGGCGCAGCGCCAGGGGGATCGTCCGCGCGATGAAGCCCTGCATGACCACCTGCCCGGCGTAGGTGCCGACGCTCGAGCTGGCCAGGCCGGATGCCAGCAGGGCCAGCGCGAACGCCAGCGCGGCGCCGGACCCGGCGAGCGACCGGAAGCTCGCGTGGGCCTGCTCGATCGTGTTCAACCCGCTGAGCCCGCTGGTGTGGAAGAGCGAGGCGGCGATGACGAGCATCGACATGTTCACGACGCCCGCGAGTGTCATGGCGAGCGTCACATCCAGGCGCTGGAAGCGCAGCAGCCGCCGGCGCTCGCCGTCGTCGCGCGGCCGGATGCGGTCCTGCGTCAGCGCGGAGTGCAGGTAGATCACGTGCGGCATGACGGTCGCGCCGAGGATCCCCGTGGCGAGGAGGACGCTGTCGGCGCCCTGGAAGCCCGGGATGAAGCCCTTCGCGGCCGCGCCCGCGTCGAAGCCGATCCGCAGCGTGTCGTAGAGGAAGCCCAGCAGGATCACGCCGAGCAGGCCGGCGATGACCATCTCGAAGCGGCGGTAGCCGTGCGCCTGCATGGCGAGGATCCCGAAGGCGACCACCGCGGTGATGAGCCCGGCAGCGAACAACGGGACGCCGAACAGCAGGTTCAGTGCGATCGCGGCGCCGATGAACTCCGCCAGGTCGGTCGCCATGGCGATGAGCTCGGCCTGGATCCACAGCCCCCAAGCGACCTGGCGGGGGAAGTGCTCGCGGCACAGCTGCGGGAGGTTCTTCCCGGTGGCGATGCCGACCTTCGCCGACAGGTTCTGGATCAGCATCGCCATCAGGTTCGCGCTGAGCAGGACCCAGAGCAGCAGGTAGCCGTACCGCGCGCCGCCGGCGATGTTCGTGGCGAAGTTGCCCGGGTCGACGTAGGCGATGCAGGCTACGAACGCCGGGCCCAGGATGGCGAGGACGCCGCGCAGGCGCCCGCGGCTGGTCGCCCGCTCGAGCGGGCTGGGAGTCGGGAGAGCGACGGCCTCGGGCAGCATGGCCACGGCCTCGGCGCCCGAGCTCACGCGTGGACCTCCACGCGCATCGCGCGGGCGAGCGCGCCGCCCAGGACGTGGGTGACGTCGCCGAAGACGGCGAAGAGCGGCCCGTCGAAGGGCTGCTTGTCGACGACCTCGAAGCGGTCGCCGGGCGCGATGCCGCGCGCGCCGAGGTAGCGCAGCATCTCGGGGTCGCTGTCGGAGATGCGCACGAAGACGCCGGCCGTTCCGGGCTCGAGCGACTGCATGCTCACCGTCTGGCCCTCGTCGATCGTCAGGTCGGGCGTCGGGATCGGGTCGCCGTGGGGATCGTGGGTGGGGTTGCCGAGCTTGGCCGCGATCAGCGCCTCGAGGTCCTCGGAGATCACGTGCTCGAGGACCTCGGCCTCGTCGTGCACGCGATCCCACGGCATGTCGAGCGTCCGGGTCAGGTAGAGCTCCAGCAGGCGGTGGTGGCGCAGCACCTCCAGGGCTACGCGCTCGCCGTCCGGCGTGAGGCGCACGCCCTTGTAGGGCTCGTGGCTCACGAGGCCGAGCGTGCCCAGCTTCTTGACCATGGCCGACGCCGACGCCGGGGTCACGCCCAGGCGTGACGCGAGCGCGTTGGTCGAGACCGTGTCCTCGCGACGGCCGAGGTGGTAGATGGCCTTGGCGTAGTCCTCGACGGCGGAGGAGATCGTGCTGTCCATCGAACGGAATTTAGACACGGCTAAAATCATTGTTGCATACCCGAGAACGCCCGCGCGCTAGATTCGGACGGATGGCCGCCGCCCCGGACACCAGCACCTCGGACTACGACGCCCTGACGCGCGGCTGCGGGCTCGTGGACCGCTCCGAGCGGGGCAAGCTCGCGCTCACCGGCAGCGAAGCCAAGCCGTTCCTCAACGGCCAGGTCACCAATGACGTCGAGGCGCTCGAGCCGGGCACGGGTTGCTACGCGGCCTTCCTGACGCCGAAGGCCAAGATGCTCGGCGACCTGCGCATCCTCGATGCCGGCGACGAGCTGCTCCTGGACACCGAGCGCGTCTCCCTCCAGGCGCTCTTCGACCTCATCCGCCGCTTTCGCATCGGCTTCCAGGTCGAGCTGCACAAGCGCACGCTCGAGCGCGGCCTCCTGTCGCTGGTTGGTCCCCGCGCGCGCGAGGCCGCCGGTGCGACCGACCTGCCCGAGATCGAACACGCCCACCGCGCCGGCGAGGTCGGCGGCGCGCCCGTGCGGCTCATCGCGACCGCGGACGGCGTCGACGTGCTGTGCCACGCCGAGGACACCGATCGCGTCCGCGAGGCGCTCGTCGCCGCGGGCGCGCAGCCGGTCGGCGAGGCGAGCGCCGAGGTCGTGCGGGTCGAGTCCGGGCGGCCGCGCTTCGGGGTCGATCTCGATGACGCCACGATCCCCCAGGAGGCGGGTCTCAACGACCGCGCCGTGAGCTTCACCAAGGGCTGCTACGTCGGTCAGGAGACGGTCGCGCGCCTGTTCTACCGCGGCAAGCCCAACCGCCACCTGCGCGGCCTGCGCCTCTCGGCGCCCGCGCCGGCCGCCACGCCGGTGCGCCTCGGCGACCGCGAGGTCGGGCGCCTGGGCACCGTGGTCCTCTCCCCCGGCCACGGCCCGATCGCGCTGGCGATCGTGCGCCGCGAGGCGGCCCCGGGCGACACGCTGGCGGTGGGCGACGACGGCGTCAGCGCGCTGGTGGTCGAGCTGCCGTTCTAGCGGCGCCGGCGGCGCCGGCGAGGAACCGCTGGAGCTCGTCGCGGCCGGTGCGCGCCGAGAGCGCGAGCGCCGGCGTCTCGGGGTGCGCGTCGAGCCAGCAGGCGACGATCCGCGCCTCGCCCGCCTCCTCGGGTGACAGGCACGCGACGGCTCCCGTCCCGTCGCCGCCCCGCAGCGCCACCGCCGTCCGCGCGGCGACGTCCCCGACGTCGCGCAGCGGGCCCCAGTCGACGATCCGACCGCCGACGAGCCAGAACGCGTCGAACGCCCCGCCCCGGGGATGCTCGGCGAGCACGAGGCGCGCCTGGGCGTGCGTCGCGCGCAGGCGTCCCATGCCGGCGAGCAGCTCCTCCAGGCGCGCGCGACGGCGGACGAGCCACGCCGCGCGTTCGAACCGCTGTGCCTCGGCCGCCGCGTGCATCTGCTCGTCGACGTGGCGCAGGAGCGCCATGCCGCCGTCGCCCTGGCCCGTGAAGAGCCCGAGCGCCGCGTCCAGGCGCGAGCGATACAGGTTGGGGTCGAGATCCTGCAGGCACGGCGACAGGCAGCGGCCCATCTGCCCGTAGGCCGAGGGCCACGAGCGCCGCGGCAGCGCCCGCCCGCAGTGGCGCAGGCCGAACAGCGAGTTGAGCTGCTCCATGAGCTCGGTCGCGGCCGCGCGGCCGCGCAGCGGGCCGATGCTCACGCCGCGCCCGGCGGCGGGCTCGGCCGCGACCTCGAGGATCGGGAAGGCGATGTCCAGGCGACAGCGCAGGTAGACCTGGCGGTCGACGTGCTTGAGCCGCGCGTTGCCGGGCGGGCGCAGCCGCTTGACCAGCCGGCTCTCGAGGACGAGCGCGCCGAGCTCCGACGCCGTCACCTCGTGGTCGACGGTCTCGGCCTGCGCGGCCCACGCGCCCTCCTCCGACGACGGCGCGAAGTGTGCTCGCGCGCGCGAGCGCAGCGCGACCGACTTGCCGACGTACAGCGCCTGGCCCTCGGCGTTGCGCATGATGTACACGCCCGGCTCGTCGGGCAGGCCGTCCAGGGCCGGGCGCCGCCTCCGCACGCCGCGCACGCGGCCCGGGCCGTCGGTCGCGCCCGCGCGCACCCTCCGCGGCCGCGACGGAGCCAGCAGCGCGAGCGCGTCGCGCACCGTTGCCGCGTTGGCGCACAGGCGGCCGAACAGCGCGCAGAACACCCGCGCGCACGTCTCGGCGTCGGCCAGCGCGCGATGGGAGACCTCCACCTCGATGCCCAGCGATTCGGCCAGCGGGCGCAGCCGGCGCTGGCGCGCGAGCGGGTGCAGGCGGCGGGCCAGCGCGACGGTGCACAGCACGGGTGGCGCCGGCCACGCCAGGCCGGCGCGCTCGAAGGCCTGGGTGAGGACCCGGCGGTCGAACGACGCGCTGTGGGCGACGAGCACGCGGCCCTCGAGGTGCGCAGCCAGATCGGGCAGCATCGCCTCGGCGGCCGGCGCCTCGTCGACCATCGCCTGGCTGATGCCGGTGAAGCGCTGGATCCCGCGCGACAGCGGCGCGCGGACCTGCAGCAGCGTCTCCCAGCGGTCGTGCAGCTCGCCGCCGCCGACGAGCACTGCGCCGACCTCGGTCAGCTCGCATGCGCCGCCGGCGGCGCCGTTGGTCTCGGTGTCGACCACGAGGAACTCGGCGGTGCGCAGGGGCGAGTCGAGCAGCACGGCCACGAGGTCTACGCTCCGGCCAGGACGGCTCGCAATCGCCGTTGCGGCGATTGACGTCGGGTGCGACCGCCGCCGCGGGTACAGTCGCCTCATCCGGTTCGGGAGGAGGTACCCATGACCGCCGCAGCGCCGCAGCGAGATCTGGACCGCAAGCGGGCCGAGGCCTGGGTCGCGTACAGCGAGAGCCTGCGCGACCTCGACGGCCGCGACTACGAGGACGCCGAGCGCGCCTCATGGGACGAGCTGCAGGTCGCCCTCGCGCTCATCGAGGGAGACCGCGCGCCGCCGCCCGGTACCTGAAGGTCGTTGAGCGGCCGCCAGTTTCCGTGTACGGCAACGTTTGGACGGATAAGGTTCCCGCGCGGCCGCAGGATGGCGGCCATGGGTCGATCTGGAGAGAGACGTCATGCAGTCAGCGAGGCTGAGGACGGCGGGGGGGTTGCTCATGGGCGCGCTCGCGCTCGGCGCAGGCGGCTGCGGTGGTGCCGGCGGCGACTACAAGAACGAGCCGCGCCCGCCCTCGCCGATCGTCGTCACCGCCGCGGTGTCCAAGGATCAGGTGTCGGTGTCGCCGCGCAAGCTCGGCGCCGGCCCGATCAGCCTGATCGTCAGCAACCAGACGGGCGCGTCCCAGCAGGTGACGATCGAGAGCGCCGGCGCGCCGGGCGTCCGCCAGGAGACCGCGCCGATCAACCCGCGCGACACCGCGACCCTGACCGCCGACGTCGCGCCGGGCACCTACCGCGTCCACGTCGCCGGCGACGGCATCCGCGCCGCCACCTTCCGGGTGGGTCGCGAGCGCCCCAGCGCGCAGAACGATCTGCTGCAGCCCTAGCTTTCGCCGCATCGCTTGGCACAATCGCCACGATGTCCCCGCGGCACGCCATCCCCGCCGTCGTCGCCCTGGCGGCCCTCGCGATCCCGGGAGGCGTGGGCGCCCAGCAGCAGGCCGACCCGGCGCGCTCGTCGCCGCAGGCCCTGTTCCGTGAGCTCCTGCTCGCCGACGGCGCGACCTCGACGGCGGTCAAGCGCCTGCTGAGCACGCGCGCGGGCTTCGTCTCGCCCCAGCCACAGTTCGGCGATCTCACCGGCGACGGGAAGTCCGACGCGGTGGTGACCGTGTCCAACGGGGGCGCGGCGGGCGCGGTGGCCGTCTACGTCTTGTCGGCCGACGGCTCCGCGGACGGCAAACTCCACGCCGTCTACCGCAACCAGCGGCTCTACCGCGCGCGGACGCGCGTCAACGGGACCACGCTGACGCTCGTCGTCCCCCTGTGGTCCACGGGCGACGACCTCTGCTGCCCTGCGAAGCTGCTCGAGCGCGACTACGCATGGAACCCGCGCACGCACGCGTTCACCCGCCGCGCCATCCGCGAGGTCCCGGGCCCCGGCGCGCCGACGCCGGCGCCCGCGCTCGACGCTCCGGCCGCCTGATCGCCTGACGGCCTGCGCCATGTGACACACGGCGCAATGTTCGCGTCGCACCATCACTGCGTGTGTGCAATACTTGCGTACATGCAAGCAATGGCCCCGGCGGCCGAGGCCGACGTCTCCCCCGCCCAGCTCGCCTCGGAGCTCCTGACCCTCTGGCACTTCCTCATGAAGGGTTCCAGCAAGGAGCTCTACGGGCTCCTTGCCGAGCTGGACCTCTCGATGACCGACATCAAGGCGCTGCACACGCTGGACGACCAGTCCGACGTCGAGGGCTGTTCCGTCAAGCAGCTCTCCGAGCAGCTGGGCCTGTCCCTCCCGGGATGCAGCCGGGCCGTCGAGACCCTCCTGCAGCGCGGCTACCTCAAGCGTCACGAGGACGAGCACGACCGGCGCGTCAAGCGCGTGCGCCTCACGGAGGAGGGCCACTCCGTCGTCCACCGCATCGAGGTCGCCCGCCTGGCCGGCCTGGAGGAGTTCACCTCCGCCATGACCGCCGAGCAGCGCGCGCACCTGAGCGCCGCGCTGCACGGCCTCCCCCACATCTCCGTGACCCGCTGATACGAGAAGGACGACCTCGATGGCCATCTCCGCCCCCCGCCGCCTCGCGCTGACCGACGACAACCGCCGCTGGTGGACGCTCGGCGCCATGTGCTTCGCGCTGTTCATGATCATGCTCGACAACACGGTCG
>JAOPZW010000329.1 GCA_025963905.1 Solirubrobacterales bacterium
TCAATCACGGGTACTCGGAGTACAGCGGCAAGGAGAACGACTCGCGGGTCCTTGTCGACTGGCGCACCGGTAGCCGCGTCGACGAAGCGACAGACCCGTTTGGAACGCGCGCGCTGGTGGACCTCGATCGTCCAAGCGGCCACCGAAGGCTGTGCGGGCCGCTGCGACGCTTGCCTGGCTCCCTCCTCGTCGACGGCAGCCGGTTTTCACCAACGACGCTGTGGTCGCCCTGGGTTCTCCAGCACCCCGACGGGGACACCATCCTCGAGCACTGCGGATCCAGGCGTGCACGGCGGATCCGCGCAAGCGCGGTCGTAAGCCTGGTCGATGGTGTGCTCGTCGTTCAGCAGCACAATGCCGGCGTCACGCTCCAGCGACTCGACTCAGGACGTGTGTTTCGAGGCACCGTTCCGGGCGTCAGCGCTCCCTCCCGGACGACGGTTGCCGCAGGACGTCGCTTCGCCTTCGCCACGGTCCCGACATTCGGACCGGGGCCCACGGCGGTCCTCCGCGCGCTCCTGCCACGCTGACGCACCAGCCGTCCGCGGTGCGCCCCGCAATACGGGGAACACGCGTGGGAAGGTCGCGGGCAGCGGCCGCCGCGGAGTGTCGCTGTCTGTCCAACGCGGCACTCCGACGACGGTCGCCGCCACTGCTCGTTGTGCCTCGAGTAGCAGCGCGGCCACGCCTGGTCCGGTGCTCGCCGTCGCTGCCGCTGTTCATCCAAGGGCGACAGTGGTCTCCGTGGACCCCTCGGGCAACCGCCGGTCCAAGAGCGAGCGCCCCGCCGACTGGCAGACCGCCGGCCGCGACGCCGCCACCAGCCTCGCCGACTTCCGCCATCAGATCGGCCTCACCGCCCCCTACGGTCCCGCCGCGCACAAGGTCGACCCCGCCTTCTCCCCCGACCCGCCGTCACGTGTCTACGCCGCCAAGCTCAAGGACGAACGCGACCGCCGCCGACTCGAGCTCGCGGCAGAGAGCGCCGAGACCCTCGCCGGCACACGCAAGCGCAAGAAGGGCGAACCGCCGCCACCCAACGCACCGCCGGCGGCCGATCCGCCGAAGCGGACGGTCGATTTCGATCCCAACGACCTCCCCTTCTAGGCCCCTCCCGCCTCACCCGAAGCCCAGGCGCCAATCGGCCCTGGGCTTTCGCGCGTCCAGACCCCCTCAGGCTTCCCCCCCGACCGGGCAACCGGCCCGCCAGCAGGCGCTGATCACCCGCACAGGCCCGAAAACGACTTAGCCCCCTGCTATGAGGGGGCTAAGTCAAACAGTATGGATAACTGTCCGGTGCGCTTATCGAGGTCCGGGACAAGCGTCGCGGACCTGGGGTACGGTCGAGGCATGACCGTGTCGCTGCGAGCACTATCGCGTGAGAACGTCCGCACGGTCTGCGACCTGCGTGTGGCCGAGGACCAGCGCCATCTGGTTGGCCCCGCGGCGTACACCGTCGCCGAGGGCCACTACGAGCCCGACGCGGTACTGCGGACCATCTACCTCGACGAGGAGCCAGTTGGGGTCCTGCTGGTCGAGGTCGAGAGCGGGACGCCCTACCTCGTCCGGTTCATGGTCGACGCTGCTTACCAGCCGCGTGGCGTGGGTCGGCGGGCGGTAGAGCTGCTGGCGGAGGAGCTGCGACGGGATGGATGGGCCTCGCTGGAGGCCAGCTTCGTCCGGGTCGACAACGGCGCCCGGGGCTTCTGGCGCCGCTGCGGGTTCCAGGACACCGGCCGCACGCGCCACGGTGAGCCCGTGTTCGTCCGCGCGTTGTAGCGGCGTAGACAACTCGCCCTACCGGTAGGCGGTGCTCATCAGCCGCCTCAGTTCCTGCGTGATGACCGAGCGCAGCTTGCCGTGTTTGGTGTCGCTGTAAGCATGCTCGGCCGCGCTCCGTTCAGCGTCTGGGTAGCACCACACGGGCCGGCCGACGCGCTCGGGTGGCTCCCAGACGTACCGGGCGTGCACCGAGTTCCCAAGACCTCGTAGTTGACCCGCCGCAGGCCGCGTTCACGGCACGCGCACTCCACCGCTTCGCCGATGAGCGACAAGTCGAACAAGAACTCGCTTCGTCGCTGCCAATCGAGGTCGCTCAGGTGGTCCACCGACGGCTCGTCGCACAGCAACAGCGAGTAGCCGGGCAGGTGCTGCGTGTCGCCGATGACCGCGAAGCCGCCCCGCATCCTTGCCATATCAGGGAGCGCCTCGCTCGCGGGTTCGGACTCCGGCTGGAGGAGCCGACGATCTGCCGTTCGCCGACCGCTCAGTCGACGCCGCGATGGCGGTCCTCTCCGATCATCACCGGCGCGGTCCAATCGCAGGTCCTGCGCGCAATGGCGCGCGTCGCGCAGCGCGTCGCCGTCTTCCAAGTGGGACAACGCCTTCATCCCACGCTTCTGGCTCGTGCGCGACCACCTGCCGGAGTTCACCGCGGCAAGGAAGGGTCGCCCCTCGCTCGTCGAGCGCGCCGTCGCCATCGACGCCGATACGGCAACCGTGACGATTCCCTGGGACTGCGTCGACGGGTTCTTTCCCGCCTACTGGCGACGTCCACACGCCTACCTTCAAGAGCAGGTCGGGCGCGGGACCTGGGTCTGTGCAGGCGTTGGGCCGCGGGTCGAGCAGCGGGCCGTGGCAGCGCTCGCGGCCGACCTCGCATCCAGCGCTTGGCACAAGCGGAATCGAACGCACCTATGCGAAGCCGACCTCGGCGCCCGGCTACTCGTCACAAGCTGACGGTCCAGGACCGCGCGTCCACCGATTTCGGCGACGCGTCGTGGCGAGCGTGCACACTCCCTGAATGGTCTTGGAGGATCCAGAGCCCGATCTGCATCGCTTCTACACCAGCCGCTACATCGAGGATGACCGGCTGCGGATGAGCCCACACGGCCGGTTGGAGTTTGCGCGCACGCGCGAGCTGCTGCGTCGAGAGCCTCCACCTGCGCCGGCGCGGGTGCTCGACGTCGGCGGCGGCACCGGTGTGCATGCACGTTGGCTGGCCAGTGACGGATACGAAGTCCACCTTGTCGACCTTGTGCCCGAACACGTTGACCGTGCGGGTCGGCTCCCTGGCGTGAGTGCATCGGTTGGAGACGCCCGCAAGCTCGAGCAACCCGCGGGCTGGGCGGACGCCGTCCTGGTACTCGGCCCGCTCTATCACCTCGTGCAGTCCGCCGACAGGGTCGCAGCGTTGGCCGCGGCCCGCCGCGTCGCTCGACCTGGGGCACTGGTCGCCGCAGCGGCCATCAGTCGCTACGCGGGACTCCTCGACCTGGCAGCCCTTGGCGCCCTCGACCAGCAGTCCGAACCGCTGCTGCGCAGCACGATCGAAAGCGGCATGCATGACCCGCGACTGGGCTTCACCACGGCCTACCTCCACACACCGCAGGAACTCGCCCGAGAGCTCGCCGAGGCACACCTCAACAGCATTGAAGTGTCCGGAGTCGAGGGTCCGAGCGGACCGGCGCTCGACGTGCACGGTCTCGAAGAACATCGACGATTTCCTACCCTCGGCGATCTCGTGCGCACGCGTCGTGGAACGCGACCCGGCGCTGATTGCCGCAAGCGCTCGCTTCCTCGCGCTCGGGCGAGCCTGAGAGTCCCGATCGCCCGCGACCGTCAAGACCTACCGCGCGCGCCAGAAGCACTCAATATCGCGACGTCCCACAGAAGGAGAGGAATGAGGCTCATTCGCGACCGCCCCGGCACCGTCGACCTCGACGAGTTCCTCTCGCGTCCCCTGTTCGCACACCTCGCCACCGAATCAGACGACGGCCCACGCGAATCACCTGTGTGGTTCCTGTGGGAGGACGGCGCGATATGGATCATCGGCTCGCGGCGCGACGACTCGTTCCCCGCACGGATTGAGCGCGATCCTCGCTGCGCGGCCGGCGTCGTGGACTTCAACCGCAAGGACGGCCTCGTCCATCACGTCGGAATGCGAGGACGCGCCTCGATTGAACGATTCGATCCCGAGCGAGCCCGCCGACTCCTCCAGCGCTATATCGATGGACCCATACACGCCTGGGATCGTCGCTTTCGAGCAACGCTCGAGCGCCCACAGCACGAGGACGCCGTGCTCGTTCGCTTCCGTCCCGACACAGTCGTCGCGCGCGACGTGTCATACGTTCCGGCGAACACCGACGCTCGCTAATGAACTCCGATGACCCTGCCTCACGCGGTTTCAGTGGGGTTGTTCTGCTCTTGGCCGCGGTCCCTGGCCGTCTGGCGATTTGTCGTCTAGCTGCTGGGCGCGGTGCTCGTCGTCGAGCCGAGCGAGGTAGGCGATGTTGAGCGTCATCCCGTCGCCGGGCTCAAATGGCCAGGCCAACGAGCGCGCTTTCCTATGCCTCGAACAGCACCGCGGCCGCTCCTCCTGCTCCAGCAGCACCCGCACGACGACCCACTCGTAACCCGGTCGCCGTTCACAATGGAGGCGCGCGGCGGGGCTAGGAACGGTCCGCTCCGCAGCCGTACACCGCGCGGCCGGGCCGGCGACGCTCGGCGACAAAGCAGCCGTTGCGTAGGACCTGCACCACGTAGCTTGCGCGCTCGCCGGTCACCGTCAGCTCGCAGGTGAACAGCGGCCGGCGCGTCGGACCGAACGGGGCGGCCTTGCGCTCGACCGCAGAGGACGCACGGCAGTCAGCCGTTGTCGGTGTGGGCGGTCCGCCATGAGCCAGCAGCGCACGCGTGACGCTACTCACCGACACCCCGCCCACGACCTCCGGTGCAGTGACGGAGCCGACGCGCCGCTCCGAAGGTGTCTAGGATGCCGGCCGCGACCTGGGAGGCTCGGTGGAAGACGCGCCACAACCCGATACGGCGACCGGGACCGCGACGGTCGCGATGAGCCCAGCGAGGAGACGTCTTGGACTGCGCACGGTTAGGGATGTCGCTTGCCGACCGCCCGCCGAAACGGGTTGCCGGGAAGGACCGGGGGATTGTCGTTTCCGAGCAGGAGCTCTGAGTACTGCGCGCCGTTGTCCCACGCGACCACGGTCATCTGGTTGGCCGCGGCGACGAGTGGCGGTCGGTTGCCGGCCGCCTCGCCGACGATGGTCGGTGTGCCGAACGACCCGCCGGGCGTCCCCTGAGTAAAGACGACGTCCTGGCGCGAGCTGGCCGCGCTCCCTGCGCTCAACCAGGTGGCGGTCGCTGTCCCTGCATCGTCAACGGCAACGCGCGGCGCATCCCCGGGCGGCGTGCTCGATGGCAGTTGGACCGGTGGGCCGAATGGCCGGCCCGGCTCTCGCAGGCTCATCTCGCCGTCTTCGGCCAGCGGCGTCCCGCCGGCTCCACGCGACGTGACAACGCCGAAGGCAAGGGCGGCGCGCCCCGCGTGGTTCTCGTCGAGGCGAAGGTCGCGGGCGTACCCGCGGAACACCGTCCGGGGACGCGAGAACCCGTGGGTCGACAGCGAGCGGCCGGCGACGAGGACGTCGCCGCCGCCCGCGACGCCGTTGCGGCCCGATCGCGCGGTGCGCCACGCGATGAAGATGTCATGGTCGCTGACGGCCAGCTGGACCTCGGCCGCCCCGCGGCCCACCGTCTGTGGTCGATCGAACCCGCGGGAAGGGGTCCAGATCGACGCCCGGACGTTCCCGCGGTCGATCCACGCCGCCTGGACCCCCCGCTGGCCAAGCCCCGCGAGAACGGGCATCGTCCCGCGCGACAATGGTCGGGCTGCACCGAAGCGCGTCCGGCCCCCGGCGGCCCACATCAGACCTCACCTTGTGGTCCACACCACGACGGTATGGGCGAGCGTCTCGGCGGCCGCGACCGTCGGCGAAGCCGTCTGGCGAGTGCCGCCCCACAGCGTCTGTGCGCGTCCGCATGCGTAGGGCGTGCAGTGCGCCGCCTGGACGACGACACGCCCGGACGGGCGGCTCTGCTGCGCAGACCAGGCCAGCGCGCCGAGATCCGTCGTCCCGACGTCGGACGCGAGCTGGTACGAGCCGATGCGGTAGCCCCGTGGTGGCGCGGGCACCCCTGGGTGACCGAGTCCACCCGGGACGTTGCGCGTCACGAGGCGCACGCGCGCGCTGGCCGGCTCCGGCGGCTGGACGTCCGACAGCCACAGCCGGCCCTGCTGGGTCAACGCGATCTGCGTGTCCGGCAGCCCAGCCGGCGACGGCGCCGACAACACGTCGACGGGCGTCGGCGGACCCGCGGCAATCGCCACCGGCGCGACCGCGAAGAGCAACGCCGCACCGAGAAATCCGTTTCGAACTCGCATATGTCCTCCGGAACGCCGTTCGCCTCACAAAGCTACGCCGATGGCCGCCAGCGTCCACCTAGCCCGCCGATCGATCCGGCCCCCTTCCCCGAAGCCCCGCATCGACGGTTACGCGCTACCGCATCGGTAGCGATGAGGAGAATACGTCCGCTGTCAAACTGTTCGGGGTTTTGACCAAATCGCGGCGTCAGCCCGCACAGCCGAGAGCTCGAAACGAGCACGCCGTTCGGCTAGTCCCGCTACTGCGCGTCGTCTAGGCGCGGCGGCTCGGTCGGGGCGGGCTCGAGCGAGGCGGCCATCTCGAGCAGGGTGCTGAGCGGTACGGCGTCACCGACCAGTTCCGCGACGACGCCGAGGTGTTC
>JAOPZW010000330.1 GCA_025963905.1 Solirubrobacterales bacterium
AGTAGGGCAGCAGGTCATCCCACCCCCAGCCCTCGCAGCCGAGCTCGCGCCACTCCTCGTAATCGCGCCGGTGGCCGCGGATGTAGACCATCGCGTTCGTCGACGAGGAGCCGCCCAGCACCTTGCCGCGCGGCAGAAACAGGCGCCGGTTGTCGCACTCGGGCTCGGGGCCGGTCGAGTGATCCCAGTCGTGATCGGTACGCAGCAGCGCGGCGAAGGCGGCCGGGATGTGGACCAGGTCGTCCGAATCGGGCCCACCGGCCTCGAGCAGCAGCACGCGCACATCCGGGTCCTCGCTCAAGCGGCTGGCCAGCACGCAGCCCGCCGAGCCGGCGCCGACGATCACGTAGTCGTACATCGCATCCCCCAGGGTCTCGGAGCTCATCGGGTCGGAGCCGCTCGTCGCCGTAGGCCAACGCGGTGCGGGTGAGCCTCCGCAAATCGCTCCGACGGCCGATCCGTCCTTTTCGCGTGCGAGTGAACAGGCATCACGACCTCTCCAGAGATGGGTTGCTGCCGTCCGGGGGCGCCGACGACGCCGCAATGGGCTGGCAGGCCATGGACGAGCGCGACTCCTGGGACGGGTTGACCAACGGCAATGTCGTTGCTCGGGCGGCTGGCGTGATCTGTCCGATGGCATGGATGCTTCTGGCCGACGGCACCGATGCTTCGCCAAACACCGGCGAATGGGCGGCCGCGCGGTGGCCGAATGAGGCGGTCGAGGCGGTCGGCGGCGACATCCGCGCGGCGATCTCCGCTCAGGCCGTGCGCTGACCTGCCGCACTGGTCGCAAGGGAGCACGGGGTGCATGGGGCCGGGCGGACCGCTTGGCCTGGGCTGGCCGGCCAGCCAGTCTCGCGCTAGGCTCCGCAATGACCAGAAACCGGATCGGGGACCCACGATGACCGAGCCCGCCGCCCACCCGCGCACCGAGCGCGTGGACTTCCGAGCCACGAGCGACCCGGCGCTGCACGAATCGGCCGACCGCGGCGAGGCGAGCCTGCTCGGCTACCGCGAGCTCTACGCGTTGTGGGAGCGCCAGCAGTGGTCGGTGCAGGACCTCGACTTCAGCCGGGACCGGACGGACTGGCACGAGCGGTTCGACGCGCAGGAGCGGGCAGCGCGGATGTACGGGCTGAGCTCGTTCTTCATCGGCGAGCAGCGCGTGGCGGTCGAGCTGGGGCCGATCATGCGGGCGGTGCCCGACGACGACATGCGTGTCTTCCTCTGCACCCAGATCGCCGACGAGGCGCGCCACGTCATGTTCTTCGACCGCTTCTACTCCGAAGTCGGGATCCTCGAAGCCGACGGGCTGGAGGAGCGCCTGGAGCAGACCAGCGAGCACCTCAACCCGGAGTTCAACACGTTCTTCGACGAGCAGCTGCACTCGCGCGTCGACCGCCTGGCCGCGGAGCCGGAGGACACCGAGACGCTCGTCGAGGCGATCACGATCTACCACATGGTCGCCGAGGGGATGCTGGCGCTCACCGGCCAGCACTTCATCATCGACTACAACGAGCGCGTGGGGACCCTGCCGGGGTTCGTCGAGGGCTTCACGAACGTCGCGCGCGACGAGCACCGCCACGTCGCGTTCGGCGCGCGCTTCCTGCGCGACATGGCACGCCGCGACCCCCGCTACGGCGACGCGATCCAGCGCGCGCTGGCCGAGGTGCTCCCGGCTGCGGACGGCGTCCTGCGCCCGAAGTGGGTGCCGGCCGGCGAGGAGGACACGGCGTTCTACGGCATCTCGGTCAACGACTCGCGCGCGTTCGCCCTGCAGGCGCTCCAGCGCCGCCTCAAGGTCATCGGTCTCGCCGCGGCCGCGTAGATGGGTTGTGCCACGACCCCGCGGCGTGGATCGAACGGTCTCGCGGCGCCGGATCGCCACGTTCAGGAGCGGTCCGTGGCCTGCCACTGTCCCCCTCCTGACCGCGACGACCGGCATCCACGAATACCGCCCGCCCACACCACGCGGCCGCGGCACAACCCATCTCGGCCCCTCGCCTTACACTGCGCGCGATGTCCGTCGTGCGCGAAGAGTTCGGCCCGACGCTGCCCGAGCTCCTCGCGCCGCGCGTGCGCCGCATGTCGCCGGCGGCGCGTGTCGGCGCGGGGGCGCTGGCGCTCGCGGTCGTGGTGGTGCTCGCGTGGCTCGTCCTGCGTCCCGCCCCCGGCCAGGGAGGGATCGTCGTGCGCAAGCCGATCGGCTTCAACCTGGTCACCACAGCGGGCGTGGAGCGGGTCGCGCCGCGCAACGGCGAGATCTTGCGCCTGCGGGCCACTACCGGCGGTCCCCAGACGTTGACCGTGCGCCGGCTGGCGATCCCGTCCTACCACGGCGACGCCACGGCCGAGCTGACGTTCATGGCCTCCGGTCTCATCGACGAGATGCAGGCCCACGTGCCCGGCTTCGTGTTGCGCAGCGAGGGTCGCGCCAGGATCAACACGTCGCCCGGCTACCAGATCGTCTACCAGGTGCAGATCGGCACGCACACCGGGTACGGTCGTCGCACCCTCCTCCTGCCGGATCCCGGGATCGAGGCCCATCCGCGCGTCGCGGCCGACATCGATGTGCGCTCCGCGCGGTCGCCGGCCATCCCGAATGTCGACGCGGTCGGCAACAACGGAGTCCTCAAGACGCCGCTGCGGTCCTTCCGCTTCGGAACCGCGCGGCCGTGAGCGACGAGATCGCCTTCGATCAGTTCGCCGCCGTCGACATGCGGGTGGGGCGGATCGTCGAGGTCGAGGACTTCCCCGAGGCGCGACGCCCGGCCTGGAAGCTGCGGGTCGACTTCGGGCCCGAGCTCGGGGTGAAGCGCTCGTCTGCGCAGATCAAGAACTACGCCCGCGAAGCGCTCGAAGGCCGCCTCGTCGTCGCCGTGGTGAACTTCCCGCCGCGCCAGATCGGACCCGTGCGCTCGGACGTCCTGGTGCTGGGCACCTACAGCGACGACGGAGTGCTGCTGCTCACGCCCGAGCCCAACGCCGCGCTCGGCGACCGCGTCGGCTGAGCCCCGCCTCGCTACTGGCCGGGCGCGGGGGACGGGGTGGTGGTCGTCGTCGTCGTCCCGTTGGCCGGCGCGGATGCCGGCGCGGGAGGCGGCGGATCGGCGGGCGCGGGCGACGGCTCGGTGGCGGAGGCCGGGGGCGGCCCGGCCGTCTCGGGAGTCGCGGGGGCGGGATCTGGGGCGGGCGCCGGGGCGGGCGCCTGCGCGGGCTGCGGGGCCGGGTCGACCGGCTCGGCGGGTCCGACCGTCCCGCCCGTGCCGCGGTCGGTCGCGCCGGGCGTCTGGACGGGCAGCGTGGTGGTGTCCGACATCTGCTGGGGGAGCGGCGCCGGCGCCGCGGTCACGTGGGCCTGGCCGGCGACCGGGGTGAGGCCGGGCGCCTGGGTCGCGCCGGTGGCGGCGGGCTTGGTCTCGGGCTTCGTCCGGAGCGCGGGAGTCGCGGGGACGGGCGCGACCGGCTGGGGCTGGGACGCCACGACCCGCGGCGGCGCGATGACCGCCGGCCGCGGCTGGACGACCGCGGCGGGCACGGGCGCCGGCACGCGGCGCTGGCGGACGTGGTCGACCTCGACTGCGCCGGCCGTGACGATCGCCGCGGCCGCCAGTCCGGCGGCCGCCTTCGAGGCGATCGCGCCCATGCCGGCCGTCAG
>JAOPZW010000385.1 GCA_025963905.1 Solirubrobacterales bacterium
GGTCGCGCGCGCCAGCTACGGCTCGGGCTTCGCCGCGGCCGCCCGCGCCTGGGTGGCGGGCGTCGCCGCGGGCGTGGCGCAGGGGGACGACGGGCCGCTGCGCGGCTAGCTCACGGGGCCCGCGCGGACTCAGCGTCAACTCCCCTCCAGCTGCGTGACCACGCGGCTGACGGTGTTCGACGGGACCGCGAAGCCGATGCCGACGTTGCCGCCGCTCGACGCGCCGGGCTGGCCGGAGCCCGTCTCGATCTGGGAGTTGATCCCGATCACGCGACCGTGGGCGTCCAGCAGCGGGCCGCCCGAGTTGCCGGGGTTCAGCGCGGCATCGGTCTGGAGGACGCCGCTGATCGAGAAGCCGTTGGGGGCATCGATGCGCCGCTGCGTGGCCGACACGACGCCGGTCGTCAGCGTGTGGTCCAGGCCGTAGGGGTTGCCGATCGCATACGCGGCGTCCCCGACCTGGACGGCGCCCGAGTCGGCGAACGTGAGGGGCTTCAGCGTGTGCCCGGCGGGATCGATGCGCAGCAGGGCGACGTCGGTCGAGTCGTCCTTGCCGACCAGCTGCGCGGTCTGGGCGCTGCCGCCGCTGAGCTGCACCGTGATCGAGGTGGCGTTGTCGACGACGTGCGCGTTGGTGACGATGAGGCCGTCCTTGGACACGACGAATCCCGAGCCGGTCGCCTCGCCCTGCGAGCTCCCGCCGAAGGGGCCGCCCGACGGGCCGCTGACCTGCGCCCGGATGAACACGACGCTGGCGCTCGCCTCGCGATAGACCTGCGCGGCGGTCAGCACGGCGGTCGCTGGCGTGGCGATCTCCGCCGCGCCCGCGTTCGCCTGCCGGACGGTGGCGGTCGTCGTGGCCGGTCCGCCCGCGAGGCCAGTGGCGACGCCCGCGCCGGTGGCACCACCGATCGCGGCGCAGCCCACGAGCGCGATGAACGGCCTGGGAGTGCGCATGGCGTCACGGTCGCGCGGCGGACTGAGCAGCCGCTAAGGCGAAACGAAGAACTTCCGAAGAGACGACCGGCCCCCAAGAGGCCGCAGCACGAGGCGCGACCCCGACTACGCTTCGCGCCAGATGTCGACCGACTCCGACGCCCAGCTGACGATCGATCAGCTCGCCCAGCAGACGGGGATGACGGTGCGCAACATCCGCGCGCACCAGTCCCGTGGCCTGCTGCCCCCGCCCGAGGTGCGCGGGCGCACCGGCTTCTACGGGCCCGAGCACATCGTCCGCATCGAGCTCATCCGCGAGCTGCAGGCCGACGGCTTCAACCTCGACCTGATCTCCCGCCTGCTGGCCAACGCCGAGGGCTCGAGCTCGGAGGTCCTGCGCTTCACCCGCGCGCTGCACGAGCCGTTCGCCGACGAGGAGCCCCAGATCGTGGAGGTCGGCGAGCTGGCCAAGCGCTGGAGCGGCGGCGATCCGGCGCTGCTGCGCCGCGCCGAGAAGCTCGGGCTGCTGCGGCCTCTCGGCGACGGGCGCTGGGAGGAGGTCAGTCCCCGCCTCGCGCGCGCGGGCTCGGAGCTGGCCGCATTGGGCATCACCACCGAGCAGGCCCTGGACGTGGTCTCCCGCCTGCGCCGCCACGCCGACAGCGCGGCGAGGATCTTCGTCGAGCTGTTCCTCGACGCCGTCTGGAAGCCCTTCGAGGAGGCCGGCCGGCCGGAGGAGCGCTGGGCCGAGGTCAGCGATGCGCTCGAGCGCCTGCGCCCGCTGGCCTCCGAGTCGCTGCTGGCGATCTTCCAACTGGCGATGAGCGACGCAGCCGAGAAGGGCTTCGGCCGCGAGCTGCAGAAGATGCGCTCGGGCACCAAGCGCCGCTGAACCCGGGCGGGCGGGGATCACATCACAGCATCGGGCTATGTGACATCGATCGATGATATGTTTTGCCGGCGATGTTCCCCCATCTGCTCTCCCCGCTGGCCGCCGCCTCGCCGCCCGCCGGCGGCGCGGAGGTCGGTCAGGTCATCGGCGCGACGCTCGCGGCCTGCGTCCTCACCGCGGCGCTCGTGGCGCTCGGCCTCGGCCACCGGTCCGGGCGCATCTCGGTCCTCCGGCGCTGGTCGACGCTGTCGACGCGCCTGAGCGGGCTGCCGGGCTGGGCCGCGCTGCCGTCCGGCATCGCGACGGTGTCGCTGCTCACGGCCGTCTTCGGCATGTACTGGGACATCAGCCTGCACATCGACAACGGGCGTGACCCCGGGCCGCTGGCCAACCCGGCGCACTACTTCATCCTCTTCGGGCTGTTCGGGATCTTCACCGCCGGATGGTTCGCGATCGTGCTGCCGCAGGAGCGCCCCGGGCCGGCCGCGATCCGGATCGCGGGCGACTGGCACGTGCCCGTCAGCGGGATCATGCTCATGGCCTGCGCGTCGTTCGCGCTGCTCGGCTTTCCGCTCGACGACATCTCCCACCGGCTGTTCGGCCAGGACGTGACGCTGTGGGGCCCGACGCATCTCATGATGCTCGGCGGTGCCGGCCTGTCGCTCGTCGGGATCCTCGGACTCCTGACCGAGGGCCGTGCGGCGAACGCCGCAGCCGTGGCCGGTGGATCGGGCGGGGCTCGTGTCACCGGGTTTGCGGCCTCGGCGCGGATACGGCACGTGCGGCTCGTCAGCGCCTGCGGCGGGTTGCTCATCGGCCTGTCGATCTTCCAGGGCGAGTTCGACTTCGGCGTGCCGCAGTTCCGCCTGCTGTACCAGCCGGTGCTCATCGCGCTGGCGGCGGGCATCGCCCTCGTGGCCGCGCGCAGCCTCGCCGGTCGCGGGGCTGCCCTTGGCGCCGTCGCCTTCTACCTCGTCGTGCGCGGTGGCCTCGCGCTCCTGGTCGGCCCGGTGCTCGGCGAGACGACCCCGCATTTCCCCCTGTACATCGCCGAGGCGCTGCTCGTCGAGGCCGTCGCGCTGCGCATGAACCCGGCCGCGGCGCCGTTCCGCTTCGCTGCGGTCGCCGGGGCGGCGGTCGGCTCGGTGGGCGTCGGCGTCGAGTGGGCGTGGTCGCACGTCTGGGGCTGGTACCCCTGGCCCGCGCACCTGCTCGGCGAGGCGATCGCCCTGGCCGTGCCCGTGGCCATCGCCGGCGGCGCGCTGGGCGCCTTCGCCGCGGGCGCGCTGCGGCTGCGCTCGGAGGTCGTCGTGACCCGCCGCGCGTGGGCGTCGGCGGGCGGCAGCCTGCTCGTGATCGCCGTCATCCTCGCGTTCCTGGGCTCCACGACCGTCCCCGCCGGCGGCGGCGCGACCGTGACGCTCACCGAGGCCCACCCGGCGCCGGCGCGGACGGTCGACGCGACCGTCCGATTCGACCCACCGGACGTCGCCCGCCACGCCGACTGGCTGACCACGATCTCGTGGCAGGGCAGGGGGCGCCTGGTGGTGCGCAGGCTCCGCGAGGTCGCTGGCGGGGTGTACCGCACCGAGGCGCCGATCCCCGTCTTCGGCTCGTGGAAGACCAACATCCGCCTGCACCGCGGGAACGTCATGGCGTCGGTTCCCGTCTACCTGCCCGCCGATCCCGCCATCCCGGCCGCGGGCGTTCCCGCCGCGTCGCACTTCCGGCGGCCCTTCATCGGCGACCGGGTGCTGCTGCAGCGCGAGCGCAAGCGCGACGTGCCGGCCTGGCTGTGGGGCACGGCCGGAGCGATCGTCCTGGCCTGCGCGTCGGCGCTGCTCGCGCTGCTCGGCTGGGGGCTCGTCCGCCTGGCGGCCAAGGGCGATCCGCGCCGCAGTGCGCCCGAGGAGCGCCCGTCCGGCGCCCGCGCGCGCACCGCCGGGGGGACGGGCGCGACGGGGCTCGCGTGATCGTGGCCGCGGTGGGCCTCCCGCTCGCCCACGCGGGCCACGTGATCGAGGGCATCGCCTTCGCCGGTCCGGCGATCATGCTGCCGATCGCGCTCGTGGTCATGGCGCTGCGCGAGCGCCGGCGCGAGCGCCGCGGGCCATAGGGCCACCACCTCACGAACCCGGCGCCGGCGGCGTTCCAACAGCATGACCCACACCGCCTACACCCTCCTTCCCAGCCCGCTCGGACCCGTCCTGCTGACGGGCGGCGACGCCGGCCTCACGCGCGTCCTCCTCGACGGCCCCGACCCCGCTCCCGAATGGGTCCGCGACGACGCGCGCTTCACCGAAGCCGCGCGCCAGCTCGGCGAGTACTTCGCCGGCGCGCGCACGGCCTTCGACCTGCCCTTGCGCGCGGCGGGCACCGCGTTCGAGCAGCGCGTCTGGGACGAGCTGCGCCGGATCCCGTACGGCGAGACCACGTCCTATGGCGCACTGGCCCGGCGCCTGGGCCACCCCGGCGCCGCCCGGGCCGTCGGGCGGGCGAACGGGCGCAACCAGCTCGCGATCGTCGTGCCGTGCCATCGCGTGATCGGGGCGAGCGGCGCGCTGACCGGCTACGCCGGCGGCCTGGAGCGCAAGCGCGCGCTGCTCGCGCTGGAGCGCACCGGGCGCACGGCACCCGCCGCCTGAGCGACTCGCCCTCCCCGAGCCCGGCGCAAACCTGCCGGGCCGCGATCTGCCGGGAAGGTCGGTTGTCCGTACCTTTGCTCGGGAGGTGGCCGTCTTCGCGCGGCAACGCTCCCAGGTCAGGATCGCCCCAATGTCAACGTACGCCCAGGGGGGCTTGATGCTGATCACCGACACACTGAGGCTGGATGCCGCTCTGCTGCGCGCCCAGCTCACCGGCGCGCTCGTCCTGCCCGGAGACGAGGGCTGGGACATCGCCCGCCAGGCATGGAACCTCGCGGTCGACCAGCGGCCGACGGCGGTGGCGATGCCGGAGACCGTCGAAGACGTCGTCGCCGTCGTGAACTTCGCTCGCGAGCATGGCCTGCGGGTCGCCGCGCAGGGCACGGGGCACAACGCCGGCGCGCTGGCCGGCCTCGAGGACACCATCCTCGTCAAGACGTCCGAGATGCGCGGCATCGCGATCGACGCGGAGGCCCGGCGCGCCCGCGTACAGGCCGGCGCGCTGTGGGCCGACGTCGCCGTCCCCGCCGGTGCCCAGGGCCTCGCGGCGCTGGCCGGCTCCTCGCACGACGTCGGCGTCGTGGGCTACTCGCTCGGGGGCGGCCTCAGCTGGCTGGCCCGCAAGCACGGCCTGGCCACGAACAGCATCACGGCGATCGAGCTCGTGACCGCCGACGGGCGCCTGGTGCGCGCCGACGCCGAAAACGAGCCCGACCTGTTCTGGGCGCTGCGCGGCGGCGGTGGCAACTTCGGCGTCGTCACCGAGCTCGAGCTCGAGCTGCACCCCATCACCGAGGTCTACGCGGGGATGCTCGTGTGGCCGTGGGAGCGGTCCGCCGAGGTGCTCGAGGTCTGGCGCACCTGGGCCGCGACCGCGCCCGACGAGATCACCACGAGCGCGCGCCTGCTCCAGGTGCCGCCGCTGCCCGACATCCCCGAGCCGGTGCGCGGACGCCAGATCGTGGTGATCGACGGCGCCTACCTCGGCGGCGAGGCGGGCGGCAGCGAGGTCCTGCGCGCCCTCCGCGAGCTCGGTCCGGAGATCGACACGTTCGAGATGATCCCGCCCGCCGCGCTGCTCGCCATGCACATGGACCCGCCCGAGCCGGTGCCCGGCCGCGGCGGCCACATGATGCTGCGCGAGCTGACGTCGGAGGCGATCGACGCGTTCGTCGCGGCCGGCGGCCCCGGCTCGGGCTCGAGCCTGCTGATGCTCGAGCTGCGCCAGCTCGGCGGCGCCGTCGGGCGCTCCGGAGAGGGCCACGGCGCCCTGGACCGCCTCTACGGGGACTTCGCCCTGTTCGGTGTCGGCCTGGTCGTCGAGCCGGGCGCGGCCGAGGCGATCGGCCGCACGCTCGATGCGGTGCTGAGCGCGATGGCACCATGGGACGCCGGCAGCGCGTACCTCAACTTCGCCGAGGAACCGATCGACACGTCGGTCGCCTACAGCGGTGAGGCCTACGAGCGCCTGCAGGCCATCAAGGCGCGCTACGACGCGGGCGACGTGTTCCGCGCCAACCACCCGATCGCGCCCGCCGCGAGCGCGAGCTGACCCGGGGGGCTGACGAGCTCCGGGGCCCTGCCGGGCCCCGGAGCTCTCGCCGGTTCGCTCAGGCGCTGGCGAGCTCGCGCTCGGTCGCCTCGAGGACGCCGGTGCGGTTCTTGTGCGCGCGCTCGTAGGCGCGCACCTGCTTGGCCCGATCGTCGTCGACGCCGCCGATCGCCGCCCGGATGTCGGCGACCGTCTGCTCGTCGTAGCCGGGCCACGGCTCGTCGCCGCGCAGCGAGGAGATCCGGTCGCGCACCGTCGAGCGGTTGTCATGTCGGCGCTCGTAGGAATCGACCTTCCCGAGGTCCACCTGGGAGAGCTCGGGCAGCTTGACGACGATCTCGTCGACGGTCAGCTCGGCGTAGCGCGCGATCGGGAGGTCCTCCTGAGAGGCCACCGCGCCCTTGGCCTGGCCCTCCGCGCGGGCCACACCGGGCACCCGCCGGGCCTGGCGGGCCGTCGTCTTGGCGGTCTGAGCGCCGCTGCGGGCGGTGCGACCGGCGGCGCGCCCTGCCGCGCGCCCGGTCTGGCGCGCCGCGTCCGCGGCGCCCGTCTTGCTCGCGTCGTAGGAGCCCTCGCCGCGGACGTGGGAGCCGACGACCGCGTCGGTGAGCTTGGGGATCTCACGCAGGACGGTCTCGAGCATGCGCTCCTCATCAGCCCGGATCGACGCGGCGAGCTTCGCCGTCGTGTCGTCGCCGACCGATTGCGCCAGGCGCTCGAGCGCCGTGTAGGTGGCGATCTCCAGCGCCTCGCTGGCGGCGGCGTCCTTGGCGTTCTTGAGGACCTTCTCCTCGCCGCCACTGCCGCGGAGCAGGTCAAGCGGCGTCTTGCTCAGCGCGAAAGCCTGGCTCAGCACGGTCTCCATGAGGCCGATGCCGGCCTGCACGGGGTTCCCGCCCTGCTGGACCTCGCCGATGCGCTGCTCCAGGCGCTCGGCGTGACTGCGCGTCTCGCGCAGGTGCTTCTCGAGGGCGCTGCGGTAGCTCCCGCGCGGCGTCATCGCGATCTGCGACTGGAGCACGCGGACCAGTCCCGTCTCCGTCGCGTGCGCCTCGTTGAGGTACTGCACGACCTTCTGCTCGGCCTTCTCGGCTTTGTCCACGAGTCGAACCTCCTGTTCGGTTGCGTTCTTGTCCTGAGGGCCTACCCCCCGCGGCTCCGGGCAAGCGCACATGGGCAGCGCACGGACGCCTCGATCGCATGGCTCTAGCCTGAGAGGAGGCCGAGCATGCCCAGCCGCCTCCCGGACGGCTCTCAGCAGGCTCACAGCCTCGCGACAGACAATGTGCACCGATGTCCGAGACCTCTGATTCCCACCGGGTGCTCGTCGTCGACGACGAGCCCAACATCGTCGACGTCATCTCGATGGCCCTGCGCTTCCAGGGCTTCGCGATCGAGTCGGCCGGCAGCGGGGCCGAAGCGCTGGCGGCGACCACCGCGTTCAAGCCCGATCTCATCCTCCTCGACGTGATGCTGCCCGACATGGAGGGCTTCGAGGTCGCCCGGCGGCTGAGCGCGCGGCGCGAGGAGGTCCCGATCATCTTCCTCACCGCCCGCGACGCCACGGAGGACAAGGTGCGCGGCCTCACGATGGGCGGCGACGACTACGTCACGAAGCCCTTCAGCCTCGAGGAGCTCGTGGCGCGCATCCGGACGATCCTGCGCCGGACCGGCGCGTCCGAGGCCGAGTCCAGCCGCCTGGTCTTCGACGACCTCGAGCTCGACGAGGACACCCGCGAGGTCTCGCGCGCGGGCCGGCCCATCGAGCTGACCGCGACCGAGTACCGGCTCCTGCGCTACCTGATGCTCAACCCGCGCCGGGTCCTCACCCGCGCGCAGCTGCTCGACCACGTCTGGGATTACGACTTCGGGGGCGACGCCCGCGTCCTGGAGACCTACGTCAGCTACCTGCGCAAGAAGCTCGGCGGCAACGGGCCTCCGATGATCCACACGGTCCGCGGCGTCGGGTACGCGCTACGCCTACCCCGGTGATGGTGTCGCTGCGGGCACGCCTGATCGCCGGGCTGCTCGCGCTCACGGCCGTCGGACTCCTGCTGCTCGGCGGCATCACCTACGCCGAGCAGCGCTCGTTCCTGCAGAACCGGATCGACCAGCAGGCCCTGAGCGCCAAGCCGGCGGTCTCGCGTGCGCTCGACCAGGCGGGGTCGAACGTCCCCGGCGCGGCCTCGCCGAACGACTACGGGGCGCCGCCGCTGGGGCGGCACGGGGGCGGGCCGGGGCCGGCCGGGGCCAACCTCCCGCCGGGCACCTACGGCGAGCGACGCGACGCGTCGGGCAAGACGGTGGGCAGCCCCGTCGTCCTGGCGTACACGCAGCAGTCGCTCCCGGTACCCAAGCTCCCCGCCCAGCTTCCCGTCGGCAAGCTGATCACGGTCGACGCCGTCGGCGGCTCGGGCCTCCGCTATCGCGTCGTTGCCGTGCCGACCATCGACCAGCCGGGCACCACCGTCATCGCGGTGCCGCTGCGAGAGGTCGACCAGACGCTGCACCGGCTTCTGCTCGTCGAGGGGCTCGTCATCGCGGGCGTGCTCGCGGCGCTGGGGATCGGGGCCTGGTTCCTGGTGCGCCTCGGGCTGCGACCGCTCGACCGCATCGGCGAGACCGCGGGCGCCATCGCCGCCGGCGACCTCGGCCGCCGGGTGAGCCCCGCCGACCAGCGCACGGAGGTCGGCCGCCTGGGCATCGCGCTGAACGCGATGCTCGGCCGCCTGGAGCAGGCCTTCGCCGAGCGCCAGGCCAGCGAGCAGCGCCTTCGCCAGTTCCTGTCCGACGCGTCGCACGAGCTGCGCACCCCGCTCGCGTCGATCCGCGGGTACGCCGAGCTGTTCCGGATCGGCGCGGCGCGCAGGCCGGCGGACACCGAGCGCGCGATGAACCGCATCGAGAAGGAGGCCGCGCGCATGGGCGTCCTCGTCGACGACCTCCTCACGCTGGCGCGCCTGGACGAGCTGCGCGATGCCGTGCGCCGCGACGTGGACCTGACGGGCGTGGCTGCCGACGCGGTCGACGACGCCCGCGCCACCGACCCCGACCGCGCGATCGCGCTCGACGCCGCCGCTCCCGCCGCCGTCGTGGGCGATCCCCACCAGCTGCGTCAGGTCCTGGCCAACCTCATGCGCAATGCCCTCGTCCACACGCCGCCGGGCACGCCGATCGAGGTCTCGGTGCTCCTCGACGGGAACGACGTGCGCCTTGACGTCCGCGACCACGGCCCGGGGCTGCCGACCGGCGACGCCGACGCGCTGTTCGATCGCTTCTGGCGCTCGGAGGGCGGCCGCGAGCGCGGGAAGGGCGGCGCGGGCCTGGGGCTGGCCATCGTCGCGGGGATCGTCGGCGCCCACGGCGGCCGCGTGGAGGCGGCCAACGCGAGCGGCGGCGGCGCGCGCTTCACGGTGTGGCTTCCCGCGCAGGCGCACGCACCGGTGCCCGACGAGCGGACCGTGCACGTCTGACGGGGCGAGCGACCGCGGCCGCCGCCGGGGCTACGCGTCGACGACGACGAGGACCGCGGTGGCCAGCGCGAGCACGATCCCGCTGACCGTGAAGGCGGCGACGACCTTCGGGTCCAGGCCCGCGTACTCGCCCTCGCGCAGCGCGCGCTCACAGCGGCGCTGACGCTCGGCCCCGGCCCAGAACAGGCCGATGGCCAGCACGGCGTATGCGACGCCGAGCGCGGCGTAGGCCCACCGACGGCCGCCTACGGCGTGGGGCAGCACGCTGCCGACGCCGATCGCGGCGACCGAGGTGCCCAGGGCCGTGCGCCACCACGCCAGCCAGGTCCGCTCGGCGGCCAGCCAGGTTCGCCGCGAGGCGTCGAGGTCGAGATCGGGCTCCATGACGACGGCGCGAAGGCTATCTCCCGGGCGGTCGGCGATCGGTCATGTCCTCTGCTGGGGATACCCGAGCGTGGTATCCGAGGACGGCGCCGCCCGGGCGCGGGGGCGCTGCGAGTAGGCGAACCAGACGAGACCTGCCACGCACAGCGTCGTGGCGACGAAGAAGTTGAGCCGCAGCCCGAGCAGATGGTGCGACGGATCGACGCGCAGCTGCTCCTCGAAGATGCGGAACGCCGAGTAGCCGGCCACGTACAGCGCGAACACGCCCGGCGGGCGTACGCGGCCGCGGCGCACCACCGCCGCGAGCACGCCGGCCAGCGCGAGGTCGAACAGCAGCTCGTAGAGGAACGTCGGGTGGAAGGTGGCGAAGCGCTCGTACCCGGCCGGACGGTGTGCCGGGTCGATCTGCAGCCCCCACGGCAGGGTGGTCGGGCCGCCGAAGAGCTCCTGGTTGAAGTAGTTGCCGATGCGCCCGATCGCCTGCGCGATCAGCAGGCCGGGCGCCGCGGCGTCCATGAACGAGAAGACGTCGACGCCGGCGCGGCGAAGGCGCCACACGCCGACGAGGGTCCCGGCCGCGATCCCGCCCCAGATGCCCAGGCCGCCCTTCCAGACCGCCAGCGGACCCCACCACTCGTGCGGCACCTCGTTCCAGCTGGTCGCCAGGTGGTAGAGGCGCCCGCCGACCAGCCCCGCGGGAAAGCCCCAGAGCGCGGCGTCGTAGACGAGCTCGCGGTCGCCGCCGCGGCGCTCCCACAAGCGGATCGTCGATGCTATCGCCCCGGCCACCGCGAGCGCGTACATCAGCCCGTAGGCGTGCACGAAGAACGGGCCGACGTGGAAGCCGCCCGCCGAGGGGCTCGGGATGGATGCGATCACCTGCCCATCGTGGCAGGCCCCGGCAGACCCCCTCCGGCCCGCGAGCGCCGGCTATTGCGCCGGCTCGCCGGCGAACGCGCGCAGCGCCGCCCGGCCGCCGCTCGCCTGCGGGTCGCCGTGAGCGAACAGCAGGGCGTCGAACTCGAGCGGCAGGAGGCCGCGAAACGCCTCCTTGAGCCCGCGCTTGATCGCCGGCGGGTCGTCGCCCAGCAGCGGGTCCGGCACGAAGCCCAGCGCGCTGCCGGTGCGGACGAGGCCGTCGGCGAACGCGACGGCGCCGCCGCCACCGGCGATGTGCAGCGCGGTCTCGTCGGGGCACAGGACGCCGATCTCGATGGCCGTGATGCCCGGGGCGACCTCGTCGCCGAACCGGAACGGCTCCACGTCGCGGCCCTCGAGGTCCCCCATCCCGGGCTCGCTCGCGCGCACGACGCAGCCGAAGGCCTCGCGGAACCGGTCGCTGTGGCGGAAGTGGTGGCGGTTGGTCATGAGCGCCTGGCGGGGCTCGACCATGCCGGCGAAGGCCTCCAGGCCCTCCTCGGGCACCATCGGGTCGATCAGCGCCGCGGCGGGCTCGACGTAGTACGAGTGGACGCGGGATGCGATCCCCTCGTGGAACGTCGTCCAGTGGTGGATGCCGGGCAGGATCTCCTTCATGGCCGCGGCGTACCCGGAAGCCGAGAAGACCAGGCGGCCCGTTCTCTAGACTCGGTCGGGATGGACTTCGGCATCGGGTACTTCCCTACCCACGACGGAATCGGTCCCGGTCCGCTCGCGAAGTTGGTCGAGGAGCGCGGGCAGGAGTCGCTGTTCTTCGCCGAGCACACGCACATCCCCGCCAGCCGCGAGAGCGCCTGGTCGGGAGGCGACGAGCTGCCGCAGAAGTACTGGCACTGCTACGACCTGTTCGTTGCGCTGACCGCCGCGGCGACGGCCACGACGAGGCTGCGCGTCGGCAGCGGCGTCTGCCTCGTGGTCGAGCGCGACCCGATCATCACCGCCAACGAGGTGGCGAGCGTCGACCACCTCTCGGGCGGCCGCTTCGAGTTCGGGGTGGGGGCCGGCTGGAACCGGGAGGAGATGCGCAACCACGGCACGGACCCGCGCACCAGGATGGCGCTCCTGCGCGAGCGCATCGAGGCGATGAAGGCGATCTGGACACAGGACGAGGCCAGCTACGCCGGCGAGCACGTCACCTTCGAGCGGATCCTCTCCTACCCCAAGCCCGCCCAGCGCCCCCACCCGCCCATCCTCGTCGGCGGCGAGGGGCCCACCGTCCTGGACCGGGTGCTCGCCTTCGGCGACGCGTGGTTTCCCAACTACCGCCCCGAGACGGGAACCCTCGAGCGCATCGCCGAGCTGCGCGCGCGCGCGGACCGGCCGGTGGAGGTCGATCTGATCGGCGTCCCCGCCGACGCGCGCGACCTCGAGCGCGTCCGCGCCGCCGGCGCCAGGCGCGCGATCCACTGGCTGCCCTCCGGACCCCGCGGTCCCGTCGAGCGCGCCCTGGAGAGCTGGGAGTCCGCGATCGCCGAGCTCGGCGGCGGGTGACGGCGCAGGAGGCGCGCCGCCGCTTCGCGGGCGCGCGCGTCGCTCGCCTGGCCACCGCCGGCGCCGACGGCCGCCCGCACATCGTCCCGATCGTGTTCGCGCAGGCCGGCGAGACGATCTACAGCGCGGTCGACGCCAAGCCCAAGCGCACGACGGCGCTGCGGCGCCTGGCCAACGTCGCGGCCAACCCGCGCGTCGCGGTGCTCGCCGACGACTACGACGAGGACTGGCGAGCGCTGTGGTGGGTGCGGGCCGACGGCCGTGGCCGCGTGCTCGCCGCCGGGGAGCCCGAGGCCCGCGACGCCGTCGCCCGCCTGACCGAGCGCTACGCGCAGTACCGCGAGCAGCCACCGGCCGGCGCCGTCCTGGCGATCGACGTCGAGCGCTGGTCGGGATGGTCAGGCGCGGCGGCTGCAGGCCCCCTTGGCTGAACGCCGGGCCGGGCCTACCGTCATCTGGATGATGCCGCGCGCGACGCAACCCGTCGGCGAGATGCCGATCCCGGACCCGATCCCCCCCGGGCCGGACCCGCACCCGCCGGAGCCCGAGCCGCCGATCCCGGACCCGGAGGAGGGGCACGACGTCACGTCTGGATGAGCTTCAGGCCGAGTACCACCGGCTCGTCAACTCCATGGAGTTCGCCTATGCGATGGGGCACTCCAGGACGCTCGGGAGGGACCCGCGGCTCGAATGGGTCGTCACCCGCGTCGACGCGCTGCGACGCGAGATCGCGGCGCTGAAGCGCGACGAGCAGCCTTAAGACTGGATCCAGGCTCGGTCGTCCGCGGCGGCGGCGGTGGCGGCGCCCCCGCCGCCGCCACGCCGCGTCGAGTCACCCGGCCCTAGATCAGGCCGTTGGGGTTGAGGACGTACTTCCGGGCAGCGCCGTGGTCGAAGTCCTGGTAGCCCCTCGGGGCCTCGTCCAGGGTGATCACCGTGGCGTTCACCGCCTTGGCGATCTGGCAGCGATCGTTGAGGATCGCCAGCATCAGCTCGCGGTGGTACTTCATGACGGGGGTCTGCCCGGTCGTGAAGTTGTGCGACTTCGCCCAGCCGAGGCCGATGCGGATCGAGAGCGATCCCTGCTGCGCGGCCTGGTCCTTGGCGCCCGGGTCACCGGTGACGTAGAGCCCCGGGATGCCGAGCGCGCCGCCCGCTCGGGTGAGGTCCATGAGCGAGTTCAGCACCGTGGCGGGCAGCTCCTCGTCGGCGTGCTCGCCGTGCCCGCGGGCCTCGAACCCGACGGCATCCACGCCGGCGTCGATCTCCGGGATCCTGGTCGGCGGGTTGACGGCCTCGGCGAGCTCTTCCCCGAGGAGCTTGGCGATCTGCTCCTTGGGATCGCCCTTGGAGACGTCGACCGTCTCACAGCCGAAGCTCCGCGCCTGCTCGAGGCGCTCGGGGATGAGGTCGCCGACGATGACGACCGCCGCCCCCAGCAGCTGCGCCGAGTGCGCCGCTGCCAGCCCGACCGGACCGGCCCCGGCGACGTAGACCGTGCTTCCCGTCGTCACGCCCGCCGTGACGCAGCCGTGGTAGCCCGTCGGGAAGATGTCCGAGAGCATCGTCAGGTCCAGGATCTTGGCCATCGCGTGGTCCTTGTCCGGGAACCTCAGGCAGTTGAAGTCCGCGTAGGGAACCATCACGAACTGCGCCTGGCCCCCGGGCCAGCCGCCCATGTCGACATAGCCGTAGGCCGCGCCCGGGCGGGCGGGATTGACCGTCAGGCAGATCCCGGTCTTGCGCTCCTTGCAGTTGCGGCAGCGGCCGCAGGCGATGTTGAACGGGACCGAGACGAGGTCGCCCTCCTTGAGGAACTCGACGTCACGGCCCTTCTCGACGACCTCGCCGGTGATCTCGTGACCGAGGACGAGGCCCTCCGGCGCCGTCGTGCGCCCGCGAACCATGTGCTGGTCGCTGCCGCAGATGTTCGTCGAGACGATCCGCAGGATCACCCCGTGATGGCACTGGCGCCCCACGCTCTCCTTGGGCACGCCGGGCCCTTTCCGCAGCTTGAAGCTGGGATAGTCGATGTCGTGGACCTCGACCGTGCCGGGTCCCATGTAGACGACGCCTCTGTTGTCAGCCATTTCACTCCTTGCCGGATTGCATTCGTCTCAGCGCCGGTCCTCGCCGTGCGCACGCGGACGCGCCCGGCGAGCCGGCGCCCAAGGGCACCGCGCGTCGGGCGCGAGGCGGCGACCGGGTTCGTCGATCGCCCTCTGCTCGCTGCTCCATCGCCGTCCCCGCTGCCGGGAGCCGATACGGCTCCGAACATAGGTGAGGCCGACGGCGATGCAAAGCGCCCGTGTGCGCGGTCTGACCAGCGCTCCAGGCCGGCCGGCGGGATCGCCACGTAGGATCTGCGCGATGTCCGGGCCGGGGTCGAACGACGCGGCGGCCGCGGCCGGGAACCCGCGGCCGTGGTGGCAGACCGCGGTCGTCTACCAGGTCTACCCCCGCAGCTTCGCCGACTCCTCGGGGGATGGGGTCGGGGACCTGCGCGGCATCACAGAGCACCTGGGCCACCTCGCGTGGCTCGGCGCCGACGCACTCTGGCTCTCGCCGTTCTACCGCTCCCCGATGCGGGACTTCGGCTACGACATCTCCGACCACACCGACGTCGACCCGCTGTTCGGCTCGCTGGCCGACTTCGACGCGCTGCTCGCCCGCGCCCACGAGCTCGGGCTCAAGGTCATCGTCGACTACGTCCCCAACCACACCTCGAGCGACCATCCGTGGTTCGCCGCGTCGCGCTCCTCGCGCGACGACCAGCGCCGCGACTGGTACGTCTGGGCCGACCCCGCGCCCGGCGGCGGGCCGCCCAACAACTGGCTGTCGATCTGGGGCGGCCCGGCGTGGGCGTGGGACGAGGCGACCGGCCAGTACTACCTGCACATGTTCCTCGGGGAGATGCCGGACCTGAACTGGCGCAACCCCGAGGTGCGCGAGGCGATGTTCGACGTCGCGCGGACGTGGCTGGCCCGGGGCGTCGACGGCTTTCGCATCGACGTGGCGCTGTACGTCATGAAGGACCCCGAGCTGCGCGACAACCCGCCGGCCACGGGCGGCGAGCTGACCTTCCACAAGTCGTTCGGGCCCTGGGACGAGCAGCTGCACGTCAACGACCATGCGCATCCCGACGCCCACGAGGTGTGGCGCGAGTTCCGGGCCCTCCTGGACGCCGCCGCCCCGCCCGACCGGGTCGCCATCGCCGAGGTCCACGTGTTCGACCCCGTCGAGTGGGCCTCCTGGTTCGGCACCGCGCTCGACGAGTTCCACCTGCCCTTCAACTTCTCGCTGCTCCAGACGCCGTGGGACGCACGCGCGATCGCCGAGACGGTGTCCGCGTTCGAGCGCGCGCTGCCGGACGCCGCGTGGCCCAACTGGGTGCTGGGCAACCACGACGAGCCGCGGGTGGCCTCCCGCGTCGGCCCCCAGGCGGCGCGCGCCGCGATGATGCTCCTGCTGACGCTGCGGGGCACGCCGACGCTCTACTACGGCGACGAGCTCGGGCTGCCGGACGTCGCCGTGCCGCCCGAGCTCATGCACGATCCGCAGGGGCGGCAGGATCCTGCCCTGAGCCGCGACCCCCAGCGCTCGCCGATGCCGTGGTCGCCGGGCCCGGGACACGGCTTCACCGCGCCGGGTGCCGTGCCGTGGCTGCCGGCGGCGCCGGCAGCCGACGACCTGTCGGTCCAGCGCCAGGCCGGCGATCCGCGCTCGATGCTGTCGCTCACCCGGGCGCTGCTTGCCGCGCGGCGCGCCAGCCCCGCCCTCTCGAGCGGCGATTGGGCCCTGGAGCCGTCCCCCGGCGGCGTCCTCGCCTACCGCCGCGCCGGCGACGACGAGCGCCTGGTCCTGCTCAACCTCGGCGCCGAGCCGCGCACCGTCGCGCTCGCGGGGCGCTGGGAGGTCGAGGTCGCCACCGGCGACCGCGGCGGCCCGCTCGACGCCGAGGTCGCGCTCGACGCCGACGAGGGCGTCGTGCTGCGCCCCGCCTGAGCGCTCAGCCCCCGGCGCTGAGCTCGAGCGCCGCGCCGGCCGTGGCGGCGTCGGTGACGAGCACGTCGATGAGGCCCGCGCGCGCGGCTCCCACCACCGACGGCGCCTTCGCCGTCCCGGCCGCGACGGCGATCACGGTGCCGGCGGCCCGGAGTTGCGCGCGGGTCACGCCGAGCATCCGGTCCTCGTCGCGGAAGGTCACGGCCTCGCCGGCCAGGTCGTAGTGGCGCGAGACGACGTCGCCGACGGCTCCGGCCAGCCCGGCGCGGTGGGCGACGGCGTGGGCCGGGCCGGTCTCCGACCGGGCGGGCGGCAGGCCGACGCCGACGACGACGGCCGCCAGCCGGTCCCACAGCGCCAGGCGCGCGGCGGTATCGGGGTCGGCCAGCAGCGAGCGCCGCAACCGCGCCGAGGGCAGCGCGGGGGCATGCAGGAAGCTGACCTCCGCGCCGCCGGCCGCGGCCATGCGACGAGCGATCTCGTTCGTCTGGAAGCGCACGTCGCCCTCGTCCATCCCGCCGATCGCGGGGACGATGCGCACCTCTCCAAGCGCGGGGAAGCGCTGCGCCTGGGCGATCTCCCACACCGTCTGCCCCCACGACACCGCCAGGACATCGCCGCGGCCGAGGCCCAGCCGCCCGAGCTCGCGGAGCGCGGGCTCGACGAGCGCCTGGCGCCCGCCCGTCTGAGCCAGCGCCGGGACGACGACCGCGCGACGGAGGTCGAGGGCCCCGGCGAGCCGCACGGACAGCTCGGCGACCGCCGAGGGCGGACGGACCTCGATGCGCACGATGTCGTGGTCGCGGGCCTGACGGAGGAGGCGCGAGACCGTCGAGCGCGAGACGCCCAGGCGCTCGGCGACCTCGTGCTGGGCGAGCCCCTCCTCGTGGTACAGCCGTGCGGCGGCGTACATCGCGGCCGTCGACTCGGCCTGCGCGCTGTCGGGAGCGCGGGTCACGGCGCGGCCACCGGCCCGCCCGCGACGGGGATCCCGGCTGCGCCGCCGGCCAGCAGGGCCGCGCCGCGCGCGGCCGCCTCGCGCACCGGTGACCAGTACAGGGACCGGCGGCGAGCATCGCGCACGGCGCGCACCG
>JAOPZW010000414.1 GCA_025963905.1 Solirubrobacterales bacterium
CCGCGCTCGCACGCGGGCGCCTCGCCGCAGGGGCGGTCGTCGCGCCCGTGGCGATCGTCGCCGCCGGGAGCGTGCTCCTGGGCCATCCGCCCGCGTGGGCCGCCGTCGCGGGGCTGGCTGCGGCCGCCGGCTGCGTGGCCGTCGCGATCGCCCCCGCCTGGCCGCGCCGAGCCACCGCGCTCGCCGTCCTCGGGCTCGTCGCCGTCCTCTCCGTGCCGGCGTCAGCCGCCGTCACGGTCGCCCGCCAGCACCGCTCGGACGCGGGACTGCCGGTGAACACGAACCCGGTCACGCTGGCGGCGCTCAGCCGCTTCCTGATCGCGCATCAGGGTCATGGCCGCTACGAAGCCGCGAGCCCGACGATCTTCCGTACCTCGCCGCTCATCATCCGCGACGGCCGCCCCGTGCTCATGCTCACGAGCCTCTACGGCCGTCCGCTGCTGAACGCCGCGCAACTCCAGCGCCTCGTGGCGACCGGGCAGGTGCGCTACGTGCTCGGGCGTCCCGCCTGCGCCGCGAACGGCTGCCAGGACGTCGTCCGCTGGGCGCGCGCGCACACGCGCGACGTCAGCGCTGCGGCCGGGCAGCCGCGGGGGACGGTGTACCGGCTGAGCGTGAAGCCGGCGGCCGCCAGGGGCAAGTAGACGGCGCGGCGAGCCTCAGGGCGAGCGCTGCCGGTCGCGCAGGAAGCTCCAGGCCTCGTCGGTCGCCGACACGCCGAGCTGGGGCCCGGGATCGGGCGGGTCGGCGCCCGGCCAGGCGTGGGCGCCGCCGACGAGGCGCAGGTGCGCCACCGACGTCCCGTCGCGGCACTCCGTCCAGTCCAGGCGGACGACGCGAGCGCTCTGACGCACGAGCCGCGGGACGCCCCGGCACGCGTCGCGGCCGGCCCACGCGCTCAACCAGGTGAGGACCTCTCCCCGCGGGTTCTGCGACGTCCCGCCGTAGGGGACGACCGCGTCCGCGGTGCCGTGGATCTCGAGGACCGAGAGCGGCCGGCGCGCCCGGCAGGCGGGCAGGTGCGCGTAGTCGCCGGCGACGGCGACGAGTCCGGCGAGCCGGTCGTCGCCCGCGCAGGCGAAGCGAGCGGCCATCCCGGCGCCGTTGGACACCCCTACGGCGGCCACGCGCCGGTCGTCGAAGCAGCCGCCGGCCAGCACGTGGTCGAGCAGCACGTCGAGGAACTGGACGTCCGCGCCGTCCTCGCCGGCCGAGATCCGCCACCGGGGGCCCGCCGCATCGGGATAGACGACGCCGAAGCGCTCGCGATCGGCGAGGCGCGACAGTCCCGAGTAGCGCTCCATGAACGCGCCGTTGCGGTGGGACCCGTGCAGTGCGACGACGAGCGGCACGCGACCCCGCCGCCCCTTCGGGACGTGGACGAGCGCCGACCGGGCGGGCTGCCCCGCGACCGGGACGGACACGCGTACCGTCGTCCCGGGAGAGACGGTGCACGCCTTCGCGGCGTCGAGCGCCCCGGCCGCCGGCGCCGACCCCGGCGCCTCGGCTCCCAGCCCCGTGAACATGAAGGCGACCGCCAGGCCGAGCGCGGCAGCCAGCACCGCGACGAGGACGGGCATCCGGGCATGCATGGCGTGCGACGGTACGGCGGCGAGATGAACCGAGCCTTACGGCACCCGGGGAAGCGACAGCACGAACCGCGCGCCCGTCGTGGTCTCCTCGAGGACGAGGTCGCCGCCCATCCGCCGCGCCAGCTCGCGCCCGATCGCAAGGCCGAGTCCGAAGCCGCCCGCCTCGGCCTGCGCGCCGCGCGTGAAGCGCGCGAAGATCCGCTCCCGGTCGGCGGCGGCCACGCCGGGACCCTCGTCCTGCACCGCGATCCCGACCTGGTCGCCGGGGTCGACGAACTCCACGCGGACGCCGCCGGGCGCCGGCGTGTGACGCAGCGCGTTGTCCAGCAGGATCCGCACGATGCGCGCGACGTTGCCCGGGTCGCCCAGCGCCCAGCCGTCTCCCCCGTCCCCGATGGCGACGCTGCGCCCTTCGCCGGTCAGGCGCACCTCCATCTCGGCGACGACCGACCTCAGCACCTCGGCGAGCTCGACCGGCTCGGAGCGCAGCGCCAGCCCGGCGTCGATACGGCTGAGGTCGAGGAGCTCGGCGGCGAGCTGAGAGAGCCGCGCCGCCTGCTCGTCCGCCTTGCGCGCCTGCTGGCGGGCGTCGTCGACGGCGACGGGCTCCGCCTCGAGGTCGGCGATCAGCAGGTCGAGCATCAGCTGCAGCGACGTCACCGGCGTGCGCAGCTCGTGCGAGGCGGTTGCCACGAACGCCCGCCGGGACTGCTCCTGCTCGCGCAGCCGCGACTGCATGGTCGCGAAGGTCCGGCTCAGGTCGCCGATCTCGTCGCGGCCCGCCTCGGGGCGGAACTCGGCGACGGGCCCGACGTGCGCGACGCGCTCGGCGGTGTCGCGCAGCCGCCGGAGCCGGCCGGCCATGCGCCCGGCGATCAGGAGACCCACCAGGAGCGCCCCCAGCAGCCCGGCTGCAGCCGACAGGAGGAACGCGTGCTGGACCACGCCCGTCACGTCGCGGACGTCGTCGAGCGAGCGCCGCGCGGTGACGATGACGGGCACCTCGTGGATCGTGACCGGGACGGCGATCTCCACCTCCGACTCCGACCCGTTCTCCGTGACGAGCCGGGTCTCGCGCCCAGTCCTCAGGGCCTCCAGCGCCGCCGTCAGGGATGCCGAGGACTCCGGATCCGTCGTCACGAGCACGCGCCCGGACCGGTCGAGCACCGCGACCTCGGCACCGGTCCTGCGCAGCGGCTGCATGGCCGCCCGCAGCTGTGGGCTGCCGCGACGCACGGTCTCGGCAGGGAGCCTCGTGAAGTCGACGAGCTCGCTGTCGACGGTCTGCGCCAGGCGGTCGCGCGCGTCGGCGCGCAGGAGACGGTCGAGGGGCGAGAAGAGGGCGACGGCGGCCACCGCGAGCGTCAGGGCGCTCACCGCCGCGAGCACGGCGACGAACCGCTCGCGGAGCCCGAGGCGCACGGTCAGGGCTCGCCGATGCGGTATCCGGCCCCGCGCACCGTGAGGATGAGCTGCGGCTCCTCGGGCGTGGTCTCCAGCTTCTCCCGCAGATGCCGGATGTGCACGTCGACGGACCGCGGGTCGCGATAGGCGCTGTCGCCCCACACCGCCCGCAACAGCTCGTGCCGGGAGTGCACGCGATGGCGCTGGGCCATCAGCGCGTGGAGGATCTCGAACTCCGAGAACGTGATGTCGACGGCCTGTCCGTCGCGCTTGACCTCGCGCACGCCGGGATCGAGCGCGAGCGGGCCGATGCGCAGCGGCGAGCTCGCGCGGTCGTCACCCGTCCCGATGCGCCGCAGCACCGCGCGGATGCGGCTGCGCAGCTCGGCCGGGCGGAACGGCTTCACGACATAGTCGTCAGCGCCAGCCTCCAGGCCAAGGACGGCGTCGGCCTCGCTGTCGAGGGCCGTGAGCATGATGACGGCGACGGCGTTGCGCCTGGCACGCAGCTCGCGGCAGACCTCATAGCCGTCGGGGCTGTCGGGTCCGAGGGCGAGGTCGAGCAGGACCACATCGAAATGCTGCGTGCTCGCCCTGTCGATCGCAGAACGGCCGTCGGCGACGGCCAGGACCCGGTGCCCCTCGCGCTGGAAGGACTCGCGCAGGGCCTCGCGCAGGGACGACTCGTCATCGCACACGAGGATGTCGAGCGTCTGAGGCGGCATCGCCGACGCAACGGTAGCGCCGTGCATAGGTCAGACACCGGCTGGGCGGCCCTGGCCCGCGCGTCGCAGCCCCGCGATCTCGCGGAACGTTCGCGCCGACAGGCGCCGTCCCGACCCGGTCTGCCGGCCCGCGACTCGCACCTTGTGGTGGACCGGGGCCTCGGCCACGCGCGCCCCGGCGGCACGGCTCTTGACGAGCAGCTCGGCGCCCACGAGCGCGCCGCTGGCGTGCAGGTCCAGGCGCTCCAGCAGCTCATGGCGGGCGAGCCGGAACGCACAGTCGACGTCGCGGACGGGCAGGTCGAACGCGGCGCGCAGGAACCGGTTCCACAGCGCGCCCTCGACGCGCACGCCGACCGGGCCCAGCGGCAGGACCCGCCAGCCCACGACGAGGTCGGCGGACAGCGCCAGCGGGAGGAAGTCCTCGAGGTCGCCGAAGTCGAACTGCAGGTCGGCGTCGGTGAGCAGCACCCAAGGCATCTGTGCGGCGGCGATGCCCGAGCGCAGCGACTCGCCGTACCAGCGGTTCTCGGAGTGGACGACGAGGCTCAAGCGCGGATCCCGGGCGGCGATCTCGCCGGCGATGGCAACGGTCTTGTCGGTGCTGCCATCGTCGACGATGACGATCTCGTGCACCACCGCGCAGCGCTCGACGGCCTGCGTCGCATAACGGACGGCGTCGGGCAGGTTCTCGGCCTCGTCGAGACACGGCAGCACCACCGTCAGGCCGCGGAGGGCGTGGGGCGCCGGGCCAGGGTCTCCGAAGAGATCGTCGTCGTTGTCGATGTCGCTTGCGGCCATGGGAACGTCCAATTCAGGTTCCAGTTCATGTGGGCGACTGGAACGTAGAAAGGGGGCCGTTGCGGTCGATGTCGCGACGCATTGGCATCGCGTTAGCGCGTGGCGAGCGCGCGCAAATGCAATCCCTACGTGGCGCTCAGGGCGCGGCCCCGCCGGCCTGCGCGTTGCGCCCCGCCTGGATGATCTGCCGGAAGGAGCGCAGGCGGAAGATGCCCACGATCGCCGCCAGCCCGAGCGCGAACGAGAAGCCCGCGATGGCGATCTGCTGGCCGACGGAGTAGGCGGCCACGGTCGCCGCGCTCGCCGAGGACGCGAAGACGTTGACGAGGAGCGCCTGCTGCACGCCCGCGCCGCCGGGAGTCAGCGGGACCATGGACGCGACCGCGTTGACGCCGAACACGAGCAGCACGTTGCGGACCGAGCCGCCGATCGCGAACGCGTCGAGCAGGCACCAGAAGCACACGAAGCGCGCGAGCCACCCGGCGAACTGCAGGGCCGCGACCTCACGCAGGTAGCGCCGGCGGTCGCCCAGGATCTTGAAGCCCTGCCGCACGCGCTGCCAGAAGGCGCGCACCCGTGCCGAGAGGATCGCGAACGCCACGAGCACGCCGAGCGCCAGCGCGGTGAGCAGGAAGAGCAGCAGGCGGGGATGGCCGGCCAGGTAGGAGAGGTCGAACGCGCCGAGCTGGGAGAAGTCCGGAGGCTTGGGAAAGACGCCCTGGGTGAACGCGAACAGCAGGATCAGCACGCCGATGGCGGTGTCGAAGATGTTCTCGACCAGGAAGCTCGCGGCGAGCGTCGGATACGTCGAGTGCGGCACGCTGCGGTGCAGGAGGAACAGGCGCACGACGTCGCCGGGTCGCGCCGGGAAGACGGAGTTGGCGCCGTAGGCGGCGACGTACGCGCCCGCCACCTCCCGCCAGCGGAAGCGCTCCGCGGGGTAGGCGGCGCGCAGGACGTTGAAGGCCCCGCGCGAGCGAAGCAGGAGGTTCAGCCCGTAGAAGGCCAGCCCGATCAGGAGCGGCACCCAGTGAACCGCGGTCAGGCGCGAGAAGAACTGCCCGACGGCGTGGGTGAGGCCGCTGATGTCCGCGAGCACGTGATCACTATTGCGAGTCGCGAACGGCGGTAGGATGTTCCCCCCGAGCCCAGGTACCAAGAGGAGCTTCGATGCTCGAAGGCCTGTTCAGCCCCATGCACCTGATCATCATCCTGGCGATCGCCCTGATCGTGCTGGGGCCCAAGCGCCTGCCCGAGGCCGGCCGCGGGCTCGGCGAGGCGATCCGCGGCTTCCGCGAGTCGATCTCCGGTCACGACGACGACGAGACACCGGCGGTCAAGCAGCGCGCGGTCGAACCCGCGGCTTCCGTGCCCGACGCTGCCGCGCGCGTGGAGCCGGACGCCCCGAAGAGCTAGCCGGCCGGGCGGCGCTTCGCCTCATCCGGCGCCGTTGAGGGTGCGGACGAGGAACGCCACGCACGCGGCCGTCACGATCGCAGTCGAACGGGCGCAACCCGCTACGGTGCGGGCATGGCCATCGCCGTCATTCTCGGGTCAGGCGTCATGGGCTCGGCGCTGGCGGTGCCGCTCGCCGACAACGGCCATGACGTCCGGCTGGTCGGCACGCACCTGGACCGCGCGATCATCGACGCAATCCGCGCGACGGGCGTGCATCCGGGACTGAACCGGGAGCTTCCGGCCTCGGTCCGCGCCTACCAGCTCGAAGAGCTCGAAGGCGTGATCGAGGACGCCGAGATCGTCCTGAGCGGCGTCAACTCGGTCGGCGTCGAATGGGCCGCCGAGCGCCTCGCGCCGCTCCTGCGACCCGGCCAGCTCGTGATCACCATTGCCAAGGGCGTGCGTGCCGACGAGATCGGCGATCTGCGGACCCTGCCGGAGGTGCTCGCCGAGCCGGTGCCGGCCGATGTGCGCGAGCGCGTGGGATGGGCGGCGATCATCGGCCCGTCGATCGCCGGCGAGGTGGCGGCGCGGCGCGACTCGTGCGTGGTCTTCTGCGGACGAGACCAGAGCGTCGTCGATCGCCTCGCCGCGGCGTTCCGCACGGACTGGTACCACGTCTGGACGACGCTGGACTTCGTCGGCGGCGAGATCTGCGCCGCCGCCAAGAACTGCTACGCGCTGGGCATCGGCTTCGCCGAGGGGCAGCTCGAGCGGGGCGGCGAGGCCGCCGGCCCCGACCGCGCCCACAACTACGAGGCGGCGCTGTTCGCGCAGAGCGCCGTCGAGATCCGCCAGTGGGCGTCGCTGCTCGGCGGCGACCCCGACACCGCGTCGTGGCTCCCCGGCGTGGGCGACCTCTACGTCACGAGCACCGGCGGGCGCAACGTGCGCGCCGGCAACCTGCTCGGCGCCGGACTGAGCTTCATCGAAGCGGCCGAGCGCCTGGGCAACCCCACGCTCGAGGGCGCCTCGGCGATCACGGTCTTCGGCGACGCCCTCGGCAAGCTCACCGACCGCGGCGTCGTCGCGGAGGACGACTTCCCCCTGATGCGGCACCTCTACGAGGTGGTCGGACTCCAGCGCCCGCTGAACATCCCGTGGACCCGCTTCTTCGGTGGTGAGCCGACGGGCCGCGTGGCGTCGGCCTAGCCGTCGCTGGTGCCAGTGCTTCCGGTTGCGAATGCGCGTGTGGACGGCTCGTTGGGCTATGCCGTCGGGCTGTCGAAGTAGTGCCCCTGATCCAGGTCGTCGATGAGGCCGGGGTGGGTCGGCTGCCAGTCGAGGAGTTCCTGGGTGTGGGCGCCGGAGGTGGGGTTGTCGAGCGCGACGAGGGCGCCGAGGAAGCCGAAGTGATCGTTTGCGTCTTCGGCGACGACGGACTTGACCGGGACGTCAAGGTGCCGGCCGATGGCCTCGGCGATGTCTCGGAAGGGCACGCCGTCGTCGGCGACCGCGTGCAGCCGCGTCCCGGCCGGAGCGGTCTCGAGCGCCAGCCGGTATACGCGCGCCGCGTCGAGCGTGTGCACCGCGGGCCAGCGGTTGGCCCCGTCGCCGACATGGCCGGAGACGCGCTTGTCGCGGGCGATGGCGATCAGGGTGGGGCCGAAGCCGTGGTGATCGAGCGTGCTGTGCACCAGCGGCGGGAGGCGCACGACCGAGGAGCGCACCCCGCGCTCAGCCAGCGCGATCGTGGTGTTCTCGGCGTCGACCCGCGGGCCGGCCTCCAGCACGTCCTGCTCGGTGCCCGGGCGGCCCGTGATGCCCGCAAGCGTCAGCATCAGCGTGCCGGAGGTGCTCACGAACGGCTTGTCGGACCCGTCCAGCGCCGCGCCGATGGCCTCGATCGAGCGCAGGTCAGCGCCGACCGCGCCGGAAAAGTCGCCGGAGCGCATCGCCTCGTGCTTGAAGGCCAGGTGGATGACGCCATCGGCGGCGGCGGCGGCCTCCCGCAGACCGTCGAGGTCGTCCAGCTCCCCCCGACGGACCTCGGCGCCGGCGGCCGCCAGCGCAGCAGCGGAGCTGTCGGAGCGGGCCAGGCCGACGACCTGGTGGCCGGCCTGAAGCAGTTCGGGGACGACGGCGGAACCGATGTGTCCGGACGCGCCGGTGACGAAAACACGCATGGGAAATCTCCAGGGGCGACTGTCCTCGGGCATTGGGAGTGCCCGAGAAACAGCACTTGATGTCACTTGGTGTCATCAGCGTAGCCAGGAGCATGTCACCGGGTGCCATCAACTACGCTCGGCACATGGCCAGATGGCCACCGGACGCGCGCGGCAGGCTCCAGCAGGCGGCCCTCATCCTCTATGGCGAGCGCGGCTTCGACAACACCACCGTCGCGGAGATCGCCGAGCACGCGGGGCTGACCAAGCGGACGTTCTTCCGCTACTTCGCCGACAAGCGCGAGGTGCTGTTCTGGGGCGCGAAGGCACTCGAGGAGCTGTTCGTGACCGAGGTCGGCGCGGCCCCCCAGTCGGCAGCGCCGCTCGACGCCGTGGCGGCCGCGCTGGACGCCGCCGCGGCGATGTTCGAGGAGCGCCGCGAGTTCGCCGCCCGGCGCCAGCAGATCATCGCCGCCAACCCGGAGCTACAG
>JAOPZW010000431.1 GCA_025963905.1 Solirubrobacterales bacterium
CCGAGCGGGCGTCGCCCGCGCCGGCGCCCCCGCCGCCCCTCACGCAGGCCGCGCTCGCGCTCGAGGAGCGCCTGCGCGCCGCCGGCCACGAGCCGCCCGACGAGGACGGCATCGGCGCACCCGCGGACCTGGCGGCGCTGCGCGCGGCCGGGCGCGCCGTTCGCGTCGGCCGTGCGATGTACGCCCACCCGGACGCCATCGACGAGGTCCGCCGGCGCGTGGTGGCGATCGTGGAGGCCGAGGGCGCGGTCACGCTCGGGCGCCTGCGCGACGAGTTGCAGACCTCGCGCAAGTACGCCCAGGCGCTGCTCGAGCACCTCGACGCCGCCCGCGTGACGCGCCGGCTGCCCGACGACTCGCGCGTGTTGCGCCGGGGCCGGCCCGGGCCGTGACCTGACCGGTGCCGATCAGCACACGCGGACGGCGACGTCCCGGCCGTCGGGCAGCGACCAGCCGCCGTCGCGCCGCCAGCCGATCCGCGTGCCGTCGGCCAGCCGCGCGAGCGCGCGCCCGCCCCGCGGCTCCCCCCACAGCGTCGCCTCGAGCGGTCGCTCCGCCTCCGGGACGTCGCCGAGCCCGCGCGCGACGTGGGTCTCGGGGTACGTCACGACGATCGAGCCTGCGCGCACCCAGACCGGGATCGCGTGCAGCGGCGCGGGCGCCACGACGAGCCGCCCGCCCTGCACGCGCTCCCCGGACCACGCTTCGATCCACTCGCCGTGGGGGAGGATCGTCTCGCGATCGGTCGCGCCCTGCTCGATCACCGGAGCCACCCACAGCGACGGCCCGTAGCCGAACGCGTCGGCCACCTCCCAGGCCTGGTTGCCGGCAGGCTCCACGAGCGACAGCGGGCGCACGACGGGCAGCCCGCAGCGGGCCGCAGTCGCCGCGGCGGCCCGGACGTAGGGCACCAGGCGCTCGTGCAGCAGCACGTAGGCGCGGTAGAGCGCGAGCGTCTGGGCATCGTAGGTCCACGGCTCCTGCTGCAGGCGCCCGTGGGCCTGCATGAGCGGCGTGAAGCAGCCCAGCTGCACCCAGCGCAGGAGCAGCTCCTTCGGGCAGCGTTCGATCCCCCGGCGCCCGAGGTAGCCGCCGACGTCGTGCGACCAGTTGGAGAAGCCGCTGGCCGCCGCCGCGATCGTGCATGCGACCAGCGTTCGCAGCGACCAGAAGTCGCTGGCCTGGTCGCCCGCCCACAGCACGCCGGTGGCCTGCTGGCCGGCCCAGCCCGAGCGCCCGAAGACGACCCCCCGCCCGGGTCCGTGGACGCGGTCCAGCGCGCGCTGCATCGACGCGCGGTACAGGCCGCCGTAGCGCCAGGCGCTCTGCGCCCCCGTCGTCCCGTCGGCGAGGCGCACCTCGTCGGGCAGGTAGTAGCCCTCGCCGTCGTCGGCCTTGATGCCCTCCACGCCCAGCGCCAGCGTGCGCTCGGCCTGGGCGCGCCACCACGCCTCCGCGGCCGGCGAGGTGAAGTCGATGGGCGACCCGGTGCCCATCCACCAGCGCGAGACGTACGGCTCGCCGTGGGCGTCGCGCAGGTAGTGGCCGCGCTCGGCGCCCTCGGCGTACGTCGGTGCCGGCTCGCGGTGCAGGCGCTGGGAGCCGGGGTCCGGCGGGATCTGGCCGTCGCGCGAGTCGAGGTTGACCCACGGTGTCACCCAGACGACGGTCCGCACGCCCCCGGCGCGCCAGCGCGCCACCATCCCGGCGAAGTCCGGGAACTGGTGGGGATTGGGCTCCCAGGTGTTGTACTGCGTCTCCCAGGGGGAGTCGAGCACGACGGCGTCGAGCGGGATGCCGTGCCAGCGGCAGCCGTTGACGTCCTCCTCGGCGTCCTCCTGGTGCTCGTAGACGTCGCGCGACTTCCAGAAGCCATAGCCCCATTCGGGGAGCAGCGCCGGCCGGCCGGTGAGCGTCAGGTAGCGGCGCAGGCGAGCCGCGGGGGTGGGGGAGGTGAGGACGTGCAGCACGAGCGGCCCCGCCGCCGCGCGCGTCGACACCGTCACCGGCTCGCGCAGGTCGAACCGCGTGCCGTTGCCGTACGTCTCGCACCACAGCGCGTAGCCCCGGCTGGAGACGACGAACGGCGCGGGCGCGTAGTCGCCCTGCGGGATGCCGCCGAGGTCGAGCAGGTCCGGCGGGCAGTCCGGGCCCGTGTAGGCGCGATCGGCGCCCAGCTGGACGGCGCGCCCGGTGTGGTCGACGCGCAGCGCGTGGCGGGCGCCGAGGCCGGCGAACTGCTCCTCGGCGCGCGCGTCCCACTCCAGCGCGAGCCGCAGCGGCGTGCCTTCGGCCTCGAGCTCGACGACGACGTGCTCGTCTCCGGCGAAGCGGATGCGCAGCGATGCGGCGCGCCCGCCCTGCAGGACCAGGCTCGCGACGAGCGCGTCGCCGGCAACCGACGCCTCGGCCTGCACGACCCGCTCCGGGAAGCCGAGGGCCTCGCGCGCCATGACCCCCTCGGTCACCTGCACGAAGCGGTCGCGCACCTCGCCCTCGCAGGCCCACGCCGTCAGGCCGCGCAGCAGCCGGCGCCCGCTGCGGCGCACGTTTATGCGCAGCGGCGCGAGGCGCAGCTCGACCCGCAGCGCCCCGCGCTCGATGAGGAGGTCGTCCGTCGCGGCGGGCACGAGCGCACCGTTCCACGCGCACGCGCCCGGCGCGCGCGGGTTCACGGCTCGGTCACACCATCTTGGCGATCGCTTCACAAAACGTGAGCGTTTGCAGGCGAATCTTCCCGTCAGTGGCCGGGCCACTAGCCAGGGACAGCGACCAGGGAGCGCCGATGACTCTCCAGCCCACCAGCCGGGCCGACCTGCACTGCCACTCGACCGCCTCGCAGCTCTCCAAGCTCGGGGTCCAGCGCGCGCTGGGCCTACCCGAGTGCGCGACGCCGCCCGAGGAGGTCTACGAGCTCGCCAAGCGTCGCGGAATGGACTTCGTGACGATCACGGACCACGACACGATCGCCGGGGTGCTCACGATCGCCGACCGGCCCGACGTGTTCGTCTCCGAGGAGCTCACGACCTGGTTCTGGGGCGAGCCCCAGGCGGTGCACGTCCTCTGCCTCGGGATCACGCCCGACGACCACGACTGGCTGCGGGCGCACGCCCGCGACGTCGAGGCGGTGGCCGGCTACCTCCACGAGCACGAGATCGCCTGCGCGCTGGCGCACCCGTTCTACGCGGTCGAGGCGCCGCTGGCCCCGCGCCACCGCCGCCGCCTGGCGCAGCTGTTCCCGGTGTGGGAGACGCGCAACGGCTCGCGCGCCGCCGAGCTCAACGCCCCCGCCGCGGTCTACATCGAGACGCACGGCGGCACGGGCGTCGCCGGCAGCGACGACCACGCGGGCGTCGACATCGGGCGCACGTTCACCGAGACGCCCGAGGCCGCCACGCCGCAGGCCTTCCTCGCGCACATGCGCGCCGGGCGCGCCACCGCGCGCGGCGAGCAGGGCAGCGCCGCCAAGTGGGCCCACGCCGCGATGGCCATCGCCGCGCGCTCGCTGGGTCCCGGCGAGGGAACGGCCGCGCCCGACCCGCGGGCCGTCCTGACGATGGTCGAGCGCGTCATGCGCGAGGGCGACGCGCGGCGCGGCGCGGTCGGCGCCGACCTCGGCCCCGAGGACGCGCGCGGGCTGCTGCGCGCCTGGCTCGACGCGGTCGAGCTCCCCGTCGACGAGCGCGAGCTCATCGCCCATCTCCAGCGCGACGACGTCAGCCACGCCGACCTCTTCCGCCGCGCCCGCCGCGTCCACGAGCGCAAGCTCGCCCGCGCGGTCGACGGGGTCCTCGGCGCCGCCCGCGCGGGCGGCGACCCGGCCGGCGCCGCGCTGGGGCTCTTCAACGCCTGCGTCGCGGCGATCCCCTACGCCCCGGCGGCGGCCTTCCTCGGGCGCGAGAAGGGCAAGCTCGCGCGGCGCGACAGCGAGCCGCTCCGCGTCGCCCTCGTGGCCGACGGGGTCGGTGGGATGCACGGGGTGACGCACACGCTCGACGAGATCCGCGAGCGCGGGGTTCCCGGCTTCGAGGTCGAGGTGGTCGGGACGGATCTCAACGTCGACCGCAGGCTCAGCGCGGTGGCCGAGGTCGACATCCCGTTCTACGCCGGCCTGAAGGTCGGCGTCCCGAGCCTGCCGGCGATCGTCGAGGTGCTCGCGGAAGGGCGCTACGACCTCGTGCACCTGTGCTCGCCGGGGCCCGCGGGCGCGGCCGCCGCCGTCCTGGGCCGGGTCATGGACCTGCCGCTCGTCGGCAGCTACCACACCGAGCTGGCGGCCTACACGGCGCTGCGCGCCAGCGACCCCGGGCTGGAGGCGGCGGCGACGATGGCGATGGCCGCGTTCTACGGGGGCTGCGACGTCGTCCTGTCGCCCAGCGAGGCCTCCGACGGCGTCCTGCGCGGGCTCGGGATCGCGCCCGGGCGCATCGGCCGGTGGGACCGCGGGGTCGACGTGCAGCGCTTCCGCCCGGCGCTGCGCGACCGTGACGCGCTGCCCGGCGAGGTCAGCGTGCTCTACGCGGGGCGCCTGACGAAGGAGAAGGGCGTCGATCTCCTGGCCGACGCGTTCCTCGCGGCCCGCGAGCGCGACCCGCGCCTGCACCTCTGCCTCGCCGGCGGGGGGCCGGAGGAGGGGATGCTGCACGAGCGCCTCGGGGCGCACGCCACGTTCCTGGGCTGGCTCGAGGGCGACGCGCTCGCGCGCGCCTACGCCGGCGCCGACATCTTCCTGTTCGCCAGCGCGACGGATACGTTCGGCCAGGTCCTGCTGGAGGCCCAGGCCTCGGGACTGCCGGTCGTCGCGGTCGCGGTGGGCGGGCCCTGCTCGATCGTCGAGGACGGCGTCACCGGGCTGCTGCGCCCGCCGGAGGCGGGCGCGCTCGCGGAGGCCGTCACGTCGCTGGCCGCCGCGCCGCTGCTGCGCGAGCGCCTGGCGGTCGCGGCGCTTGGGGCGGTGCGCGACCGCACCTGGGAGCGCGCGCTGGGGCGCCTGGCCCAGGGCTACGAGCGTGCGCTCGCGACCCGGTCTGGGGCGGAGGGGCGCCGTGCGGCCTGAGCGCCGGTCACGATCGCTGGACTGCCGGCGCGACCGGACGGCTGCGCAGTCGCCCTACCGTCTCGCGTTCCGCCCGCTTGCAGGCGACCGGCGGCAGGCCTGCCAGGAGCAGCTCGAGATCCGCGACCACGAGCCGGCCGATCTCGCGGAAGGCCTCGGTCGTCGCGCCCGCCAGGTGCGGGGAGAGCAGGAGCCCGGGCACGGAGCGCACCGGGTCGCCGGGTGCGACGGGCTCGACGGGGAAGACATCGATCGCCGCGCGGAGGCGCTCGGCGGCGACGAACTCGACGAGCGCGGGGAAGTCGACCACGGCGGCTCGGCTGGCGAGCACGACGACGCTGCCCGGCGCGACGAGCCCGAGCTCGCGCCGGCCCAGGAAGCCGGCGTTCTCCTCGGTGACGCCGGCCATGACGAAGATCACGCGCGAACCGCCCAGCACATCGTCGAGCGGCGCCGGCTCGACGCCGGCGCGGCGCAGGACGTGGTCCGGGAGCCAGGGGTCGTACGCCTTCACCGCGCAGCCGAATGGCTCCAGCAGCACGCGCAGCGCCCGGGCGAGGTCGCCGAAGCCGATGATCCCGACGGGGCTGCCGGCCAGGGTGAAGGCGTTGCGGTTGCCCTCGAGCTGGTACCGCTCGATGCCATCGCGCATCGCGCGGTCGGCGGCCGTGATGCCGCGGCTCAGATCGATCGCGGCTCCCAGGGCCCACTCGGCGACCGGCCCGGCGAAGGCGGGGCTCGCGTTGAGCACGTGGATCCCGCGCGCGAAGCACGCCTCGTAGTCCACGTTGGGCAGGAAGTTGCCCTCGACGTTGATGATCGCGTGCAGGTTCTTCGCGCGGGCCAGGCGCCCGGCGTCGAGGTCGGTCTGCCCGACGACCGCGACCGCGGCGGGGAGGTGCTCGTCGACGACGGCGTCCGGCATCCGCCCGTCGTCGTGGACGACGACGCGTCCGAGGGCCTCGAGCCGAGCACGCGTGGGCGGGTCGCAGATGAGGTCCAGCGTCCGCGGCTGGGGGTCGACGAGGATGAGAGGCGCGCCGTCCATCGCGCGGATGATCGTGCACCAAGGGACTGAGACAGCTCCCCGGCGCGCACTCGCGTCCGCGCCACGGCTGCGCCTCGTGGAGCGGCCGGCCCTGCGGGTGGCCGACGTGGCGCTCTTCTACGGGGAGCGCAGCGGCGGGATCCGGACCTACCTCGATGCCAAGGTCCGCCACCTGCCCGCCGGCGCCTGCGAGCACCACGTGATCGTCCCGGGGCCGCGCGAGCGCCACGCGGCCGGGCGGCATGAGCTGCCCTCGCTGCGGATGGTCGCCGCCAACGGCTATCGCGTCCCGCTCGGAGCGCGCGCGCTCCAGCGCACGCTGCAGGCCATCCGGCCCGACGTCGTGCTGCTGCACGACCCCTTCTGGGGGCCGCTGCACGTCACGCAGGCGGCCCACCGCCTGGGCGCGCGCGTCGTCGCGGTCCACCACGGCTCCAGCGAGCTCGACGCGGCCGGGATGCCGGGCCCGATGTGGCTGTGGACGCCGCTCTTCCGCGCGTGGCTGCGCCACGCCTACGCGCCCGTCGACGCCATCATGTCCGTGGTCGACCCGCGGCGCGACTGCGGCCGGCCCGCCGCCCTGCCGCTGCTCCTGGGCGTCGAGACGGCCTACCGTCCGCGGGCCGGCGTCCCGCGCGGCGACCACACCGTCTACGTCGGGCGCCTGGCCCGGGAGAAGGGCGTGTTCGCGCTGCTCGAGGCGGCCGCGGCCGCGGAGGACCCCTGGCCGCTGCGCTTCGTGGGCTCGGGGCCGGCCGAGGGCGCGCAGCGCGAACGCGCCCGGCGCATGGGTCTCGGCC
>JAOPZW010000459.1 GCA_025963905.1 Solirubrobacterales bacterium
GAGAACATGCAGAACATCGCGCACGCGGTGCAGGAGGGCGCCAACGCCTACCTGACCCGCCAGTTCCGTACGCTCGCCGTCTTCGCCGGGGTCGCGTTCGTGGCCCTGCTGGCGCTCCCGGCCGACACCCTCGGCGTCCGCATCGGACGATCGGCGTTCTTCGTGGTCGGCGCCGGCTTCTCGGCCGCGATCGGCTACCTGGGCATGTCCCTGGCCGTGCAGTCCAACCTGCGCGTCGCCGCGGCGGCCAACACAGTGGGCCGCGACCCGGCCATGAAGATCGGGTTCCGCACCGGGGCGTTCGTCGGGATGGCGACCGTGGGTCTGGGCCTGCTGGGCGCCAGCGTGGTCGTCCTGCTCTACAAGGACGAGGCCCCGTCGGTCCTGGAGGGCTTCGGCTTCGGGGCCGCGCTGCTCGCCATGTTCATGCGCGTCGGCGGCGGCATCTTCACCACGGCCGCCGACGTCGGCGCCGACCTGGTCGGCAAGGTCGAAGCCGGCATCCCCGAGGATGATCCGCGCTATCCGGCGGTGATCGCCGACAACGTCGGCGACAACGTCGGCGACTGCGCCGGCATGGCGGCCGACCTGTTCGAGACGTATGCGGTCACCGCCGTCGCGGTCATGCTGCTCGGCGTCCTGACGTTCAGCGACCAGACGGCCGTCGCGCTCTACCCGCTGGTGCTGGGCGGCGTCGCCATCATCGCCTCGATCATCGGCACGTTCGCGGTGCGCTCGCGCGCCGGCAACGTCGAGCGCGCGCTGTACCAGGGGCTCATCGTCTCCGGCGCGATCGCCGCCGTGGCGTTCTACCCCGTCACCAAGTGGCTCATGGACGGCATCACCTTCAAGGGCGGCGGCAGCGGCCCGGGCGTCGGCGATCTGTACCTGTGCTCGCTGGTCGGCATCGCCGTCACCGCGCTGCTGTTCCTCATCACCGACTACTACACCTCGACGCGCTTCTCGCCGGTCAAGAAGACCGCCGCCGCGTCGCAGACCGGCCACGCGACGAACATCATCTCCGGCCTCGCGCAGGGGCTGCAGGCCACCGCGCTGCCGGCCCTGGTGCTCGTGCTGGGCCTCCTGGCCTCGTGGAAGCTCGCCGGCGGCGGGACGCACGGGATCTACGGGATCGGCGTAGCAGTGATGGGCCAGCTCTCGCTGACCGGCCTCATCGTCGCGCTCGACGCGTTCGGCCCCATCACCGACAACGCCGGCGGCATCGCCGAGATGGCGAACCTCCCCGAGGATGTGCGCAACGTCACCGATCCGCTGGACGCCGTCGGCAACACGACCAAGGCCGTCACGAAGGGCTATGCCATCGGCTCGGCCGTGCTCGCCGCGGTGGTGCTCTTCGCCGGGTTCAAGGCCGAGCTCGCCGCGGCGGGCCAGCACGTCCTGTTTGCCGTCGACGACCCGCCGGTCCTCATGGGGCTGTTGCTGGGCGGCATGATGGTCTGCCTGTTCGCCGCACTGTCGATGGAGGCGGTCGGGCGTGCCGGCGGCGCCGTCGTCGAGGAGGTGCGCCGCCAGTTCCGCGAGAAGCCGGGCATCATGGAGGGCACCGAGCAGCCCGACTACGCGACCTGCGTGGACCTCGTCACCAAGTCGGCCCAGCGCGAGATGATCATCCCGTCGCTGATCCCGATCATCATCCCGTTCATCGTCGGGCTGATCGACGTCAAGGCGCTCGGCGGACTGCTCATCGGCGTCATCGTGGTGGGCTTCTTCTTCGCGGTGCTGATGACTGCCGGTGGTGGCGCGTGGGACAACGCCAAGAAGCTCATCGAGGACGGCGCGTTCGGCGGCAAGGGCTCCGAGGCCCACGCCGCGTCGGTCACCGGCGACACCGTCGGCGATCCGTTCAAGGACACGGCCGGACCGGCCATCAACCCGATGATCAAGGTGGCGAACATCGTCGCCATCCTGATCATCCCGGTCATCACCTGATCGGGGTGGTCCTTTTCGTGACGTTCGCCAGGGAATGCCGGGATGCCGGCGCCGTCAGACAGAACACGGACCCACCCAGCCCGCGAGCAATGGCAGCGCCATTGCCGCGACTGAGGACACAGCCTGACGGTGATCGGCGCCCGGCATTTCCGGTGAAACGTTGCGAGAAGGGCCACTAGGCCGGCCGCGAGGGCCGGCCTCCGCGGGACCCGAGCGGGCGGCCTCCGGGCCGCCCGCTCGCGTGTGGCGGCGTCACGTGGGGAGCCTGCGCGCTGCGCGCCCTAGACTGTCGTCGCTGCATGGCCGAACGTCGCCTCCAAGGGCTCCAGCGCGTCCTGGGCGTCAACGCGCTCTTCTCAACCGCCTACGGCAACGTGGGCTCGTCGATCTACTACGCGCTCGGCCTGGTCGCATCGTTCGCGCTCGGCCTCACGCCGGTGGTGTTCATCATCACCGGCTTCATCTTCTTCCTGACGGCCGCCACGTACGCCGAGGCCACGGCGATGTACCCGGAGGCGGGAGGGTCGTCCAGCTTCGCCCGCCACGCCTTCAACGAGTTCTGGTCGTTCTTCGCGGCGTGGGCGCAGATGCTCAACTACACCGCGACGATCGCCATCTCGGCGTTCTTCGTGCCGCACT